>NZ_WHOR01000089.1:0-20283 GCF_013340925.1 Azospirillum formosense | reverse complement strand
ACCCCGATCACCCCACCCATCAGCGCGACCAGGCGGCGGCTGATCGACAGTCCCAGCCCGGTGCCGCCGAAGCGCCGGGCGGTCGAGCTTTCCGCCTGGGTGAAAGGCTGGAAGAGCTGGCGGCGCGCCGTCTCGGAGATGCCGATGCCGGTGTCCGCCACCTCGATGCGCAGCCGGGCGCCATCGTGAACGTTCCCGTCCGCCCTCGTCGCCAGGGTGGCCTGCACGACGATCCGCCCGCGCTCGGTGAACTTGATGGCATTGCCGCACAAATTGAACAGGATCTGGCGCAGCCGCACCGGATCGCCGATCAGCGCCGGCGGGATCGCCGGGTCCACATAGGTCAGCAGCGCCAGCCCTTTGGCCCGCGCCGCCGGGGCCAGCGTCTCGGCCACCCCTTCGACCAGGGCGGGGATGGAGACGGGCACCTGCTCCAGGTCCATCTTGCCGGCCTCGATCTTCGAGAAGTCGAGGATGTCGTCGATGATCCGCAGCAGCGAGGTCGCCGATTCCCGCATGGTCGCCACGGTGTCGCGCTGCCCGCCGTCCAGCGGCGTGCGCTCCAGCAGCTCCAGCATTCCCAGCACGCCGTTCATCGGGGTGCGGATCTCGTGGCTCATGGTGGCGAGGAAGGCGGACTTGGCGGTGGTCGTCTGCTCGGCCTGCTCCTTGGCCTGTTCCATCTGGCGCTCGGCCAGCTTGCGCCGCGTGATGTCGTAGACCCAGGCGAGATGGACCGGGCGGCCGTCGAGCAGCGTGGGGTCCACCGACACCAGCGCCCAGAAGACGGAGCCGTCGGCCCGCCGCACCCGCACCTCGGCGTCGCGCAGCGAGCGGCGGAAGAAGGTCCAGTGCGTCTCGTGCGCCTCGGTGTTGTCCGGTTCGATGAACAGGTCGGCGATGGAGACGCCGACCAGCCGCTCCTTCGGCACGCCCAGCAGATGGACCAGCCGGTCGTTGCACGTCACGAGGACGCCGTCGTGGGTGTAGGCGCAGACGCCGACCGGGCTCGACTCCAGGATGGCGCGCATCTGTTCGCGGCTCTGCCGCAGCTCGTGCGTGCGTTCGGCCACCTTGGTCTCGATGAAGCGGATGTGGTCGTAGGCGCGCAGCGCCGCGATCACCGCGGTGAACAGCCCCTCCGCCGACAGGTCGGCCTTCGACTTGTAGTCGTTGATGTCGCAGCCGACGATCACGTCCCGCTGCGGCGCCTGCCCCGGCTGGCCGGTGCGCAGGATGATGCGGACGTCGAGGTTGCCCAGAGTGCCGCGTATCCAGCGGACCAGCGTCAGCCCGGCGTCCTCCTCCTCCATCACCACGTCCAGCAGGATGACGGCGATGTCCCTCCGACAGCCCAGCACGGCGCGGGCCTCGGCGGCGGAGCGGCAGCCGATCAGCTCCAGCCCGCGGCCCTGGAATTCCACGTCGTCCAGCAGGAGGGCGGTCATGGAATGGACGTCGTCCTCGTCGTCCACCACCAGGATGGGCCAGGGCAGGGTCTCGTCGCCGTCCTCGCCCTCCTCGTCGGCGAACAGGATCTCGTCGTCTGAGTTGGGGTCGGTGTCGGGCATGATCAGCTCGTCGGTCATGCTGCGTCCGTTGCCGGTTCTTTCCCGGTGGCGCCGGCCATCCGGGGCGCTGTCACGGGAATCCGCAGGAGGAAGCTGGTGCCCCTGCCTGTGGGGTTGTCGGGGGCGGAGTCGCTTGGGGCCGGGCTGTCCACCGAGATCCGGCCGCCCAGCGATTGCGTCACCAGGTTGAAGACGATGTGGAGGCCGAGGCCGCTGCCCCCGGTGCCGCGCTTGGTCGTGAAGAAGGGTTCGAACACCTTGGGCAGATTGTCCGGGGCGATCCCGACCCCGTCGTCGGAAAAGCGGATGTCCAGCTCGCCGTCGGGCAGCTCCTCCACGCTCAGCGCCATGGCGCCCTCCCTGCCGCCGGGGAAGGCGTGGGTCAGCGCGTTGATGACCAGATTGGTGATGACCTGGCTGAGCGCGCCGGGATAGCCATCCATGGTGATGCCGTCCGGGCAGGTCACCGCCATCCGGTGCGGGCTCTTGCGCAGGCGCGGCCCCAGCGAGGTGATGATCTCGTCCAGGTAGGAGCGCAGGTCGAAGCGGCGGCGCTCCTGGCTGGTCTGGTCGACGGCGACGCGCTTGAAGCTCTGGATCAGCTCCGCCGCGCGGGTCAGGTTCTGCTCGATCAGGCGCGAGGATTCGCCCGCCGCCGCCACATAGGCGGTCAGGTCGGACTTCTTCAGGGCGCCCTTCGTGAAGGCCTCGGTCAGCGTCCGCGTCTTCGACGCCAGATGGGTGGAGCAGCTGTAGGCGATGCCCACGGGCGTGTTGATCTCATGGGCGACGCCGGCCACCAGCAGGGCGAGCGAGGCCATCTTCTCCGCCTGGACGAGGCTGTCCTGGGTCTCCTTGAGGTCGGCGTAGGCGGTCTCCAGCGCCTCCATGGCGTGGAACACCTCCTCGGCGGAGCGCGCCTCCACCGTCACGTCGGTGAAGGTGCGGACGAAGCCGCCCTCCGGCAGGGGGTTTGACCGCACCTCGATGATCGTGCCGTCGGGCCGCCGCCGCTTGAAGGCGAAGGGCTGGTCGGGAACCACGGCGGTCTCGTCCAGCTCCAGGTCCGGGTCGATGCTGAAATCCTCGAAGGCGCCCTGCGCGCGCTGGAGCCGGATGATCTCGGGAAACAGCGGGTTGCGGGCCAGGAAGGCCGCCGGGACGTCGAGAAGCTCCGCGGCGCGGCGGTTGGACATGACGACCCGCAGGTTGCGGTCCACCATGATGATGCCCTGGTCGGTGTTGTCGAGCGTGATCTGGAGGACGTTCCGCTCGCGCGCCAGATCCCGTTCGGCCTGCATGCGCTCCGTCACGTCGGACATGGTGCCGGTCAGGCGGACCGCGGTTCCCTCGCCGTCGCGCAGGGCGGTCGCGCGATCCTCGATCCAGCTCCAGCCGCCGTCCCGGCGCCGCATGCGGTAGACGGTGGCGTAGGCGCTGTCCTTGTCGCGCACGCGGCTGCGCGACTGCGCGACGACGCGCCGCCGCTCATCCGGATGGATCAGCGACTCCCAGGTCCGCGCGGTCATCGCCAGCTCGGCCGGGCCGTAGCCCAGCAGGGCTGGAAACTCCTTCGACCACCAGTATTGGCCGGTCCGCAAATCGTAATCCCAGACGGAGGACCGCGTGGCGGCGATGGCCAGCCCCAGCCGCTCCTCGCTCTGGCGCAGGGCGGCCTCCTCCTCGTCAAGTCGGGTCAGCATGCCGTTGTAGGCGGCGATCACCCGTCCCAGCTCGTCGGCGGAGGACCAGTGCACGGGCTGGCGCAGATGCTCCTGCTCCGCGGTGCGGATCGACGCGATCAGCCGGCCCAGCGGCACGCCGATGGTCAGCCGGTGGGCGGTCAGCGCGGTGATCAGCGTGCCGACCAGCATCAGAAGCAGGAGCCACAGCGTGTTGACCATCTCCTGCCGGATCTGTTCGTCGACCGGGGCGTAGCTGAAATAGAGCGTCAGAGTGCCGAGCCGCCGGTTCTGCACCTGGATCGGGCGGCGCACGGCCTCGTGCCCGGCGAAGGGACGGCAGTCGGCTTCCGGCCACGCGAAACGGCCGTCGGCCAGCTCGTCCGCCACCTCGATGCACAGAAGCTCGCGGTTGACGGAGATCGCCTGGATGATGTTGCGGATGGCCGGCACGTCCACGGCCCACAGGCTGGAGGACAGGGCGACGGCGTTGATCTCCGCCACCGCCTCGATCCGGTCGCGCAGGGCGCCGCGCAGATCCTTGTACTTGCCGTAGAAGAAGATCGAGGAGAAACCGAGCGTGGTCAGCATCAGGATGGGAATCAGGATCAGCAGGAATTTCGCCGACACCGTCGGCACCGTCTTCCACGCCTGCTCGATCACCGTCATGAAGGGGTATCCCGCTGCGGGGGCGCATGACCGGAGCGGGGCGGCGGCACGGCGCCGCCTTCACCGGCAACGCGGTTGTACTATCAACCGGTGCCATCCGTCTATGGCGTGTGAAGCGTGAAAATTCTTCCTATGGTCGACAAAATTATCAAAATGTATACTTGAAGCTTGAGGAGGGATCGGCCTTGCACTACTGTTCGGGGGAGCCGTTTGCGCGGTGCAACATAAGAGGATGTCATGAATTTCCAGGTGCGCCGTTCCTCCGAAACCCTTGAGGTGTTGTTGAGCGGCCGGTTGGAGTTCACCGATCACGACAGCCTTCCCGACATCGTGGATCTGCTGAACGGGGAGGCCACGCGCCGCTTCGTCCTGGACATGGACGGGCTGACCTTCATCGACTCCGCGGGGATCGGCATGCTGCTGATCCTTCAGGACGAGGCGGAGCAGCGCAACATCAAGCTGGTCCTCCGCAAGCTGCAGGGCGATGTGCTGCGATCCATCGATCTGGCGCGGATCGGCGAAGTCGTCACCATCGAGCGGTGAGCGGGTGATGGACGGTTCCCCCGCCTCTCCCGCCTCTCCCGCCTGTCCTCTCCCCGGACCAGCCGGCGCCGTGCGGCCGTTCAGCGTGGTGCGGGACCGCGTGCCGGCGGACATCGCCGCGCGGGTCGCGGCGCGGTTCGGTCTGGGCGCGGCCAGTGGCGGCGTTGTTGGAGGCATTGATGGCCGGGCCGCCGCCGCGGTGCTGCTGGCCCAGGCCGACCGCGACCTTCTGCGCAGCGCCTTCGGCCTCGACAGCTTTCTGACGGTCGAACTGACGGAGCGGGAGGAGGGGACCGGCCCCATTGATGCCGACTGGCTGGGTGCCCCGCCGATGGAGCGGGGGTTCTACCTGTCGCTGACCACCGGGACAGCCTATGGCCTGCAATGCGCGGTTCTGGTCTGTGACGAGTTGAGCCGGCGCGGCGTGCTGACGCCGGAGCGGCGGGGCAACATCGAGCTGTGCCTGCACGAAGCCATCGCCAACGCCATCGTCCACGGCAATCTGGGCATTCCCAGCGCGACCAAGGAGCAGCCGGAGGGCTACCGGCTGTTCAGCCGACTGCTGCGCGAACGGTTGGGCGATGGCGCCGTGCGGCAGCGGCGGATCGACATCTTCGCGCGCTGGACCGCCGACGGCCTGTGCATCGCGGTGGTGGACCAGGGCAACGGGTTCGACGCCGCTGCCCTGCCGCAGGACACCGACAGCGGCGCCCATTCCGGCCGCGGCTTCGTCTTCATGCGGGCGTTGGCCCGGCGCATCCTCGTGACCGACGGCGGGCGCTGCACCCTGCTGCAATTCGACCTGTGACGGGCGGGCGGGGTCGCGCATGCCCATTTCCCTCGCCGCCAGCCGTGTCCTGATCGTTGACGACAACGAGTTCAACAGGAAGTCGCTGGCCCTGATGATCCGCCGCGCCGGTCTGACCCAGATCGAGGTCGCCGAGAACGGGGTGGAGGGGCTGCGCAAGGTGGAGAGCTTCCGCCCCGACCTTGTCCTGCTGGACGTCAGCATGCCGGTGATGGACGGGCTGGAGATGTGCCGGCGCCTGCGCGAGCGGCTGACCCACGAGGAATTGCCGATCCTGTTCCAGACCGCGCTGGACAGCGACGAGGAGCAGGTCCGCTGCTTCGAGGCCGGAGGCAGCGACTTCATCTCCAAGCCGATCAAGCCCGGCGAGTGCGTCGCCCGCGTCCGCCACCAGCTCGAAAAGCGCAAGCTGTTCACCGACCTCGCCAACTTCCGCGCGCGGGTCGAGCGGGAGCTGAAGCACGCCAAGGCGATGCAGCTGTCCCTGCTGCCCGAACCGAAAGAACTGGAGGCCGTCGCCGAGCGGTACGAGCTGGTGCTGGACGCCCATTTCGAAACCTCGTCGGAGCTGGGCGGCGATTTCTGGAACGTCTATCCGTTGGACAGCCACCGCGTCGCCTTCCTGCTGGTCGATTTCGCCGGGCACGGCATCACCGCCGCCATCAACACCTTCCGCCTGCACACGCTGATCGACCGCTTTCCCATGCAGCACGTGCCGCCCTCGGAATGGCTGGCCGGGCTGAACCGGGCGCTGAAGGAGGTGCTGCCGGTCGGGCAGTTCGCCACCGCCTTTTTCGGCATCCTCGATCTGCACACCGACACGCTGACCTACGCCTCGGCCGGGGCGCCCAATCCGGTGGTGGGGATCGCGGGGGAACTCCGGCTGCTCGATTCGGCGGGGCTGGTGCTGGGCGCGTCGCGCCGCGCCGTCTACGCCGACCGCAGCCTGCGCCTGCCGCGCGGGAGCTGCCTGTTCCTCTACAGCGACGCGCTGATCGAATGCAGCGGTCCGGGCAACGAGCCGATCGGCCAGGACGGGGTGCCCGGCCTGCTGCGCGGGGCCATGGCCGCCAACCGCGCCCGCCCGCTGGGGCCGCTGCTGGAGCGCTTCTACGCCCGCACCAGCCTGCCGCTGCGCGACGACCTGACCGCCGTGTGGATCGCCCGCCGGGCGTAAGGGCATCCTTGAAAAGGAAAGGCCGCCGCGGTTGTCCGCGGCGGCCCTTTGCCTTGGTGTCGAGGGGAGGGGCGTCGTTACGCCTGCGTCTCGGAGGCGGCGTAGCGGCGGCGGACCCACATCACGCTCTTCACGGCGAAGATGGTGACGCCGATGCCAAGCGCGATGAGCAGGAGGATCTTCGGGCCGTTCTCGCCGATGGCGGCGGCGGCCTCGCCGAACAGGTAGCCGGCCCCGGCAAAGCTCCAGGCCCAGATGCCGGCGGCGATGAAGTTCCAGAACAGGAACTTGCGCCATGGCATGCGGGAGGTGCCGACGGCGACCGACGCGATGTTGCGCACCCCGTAGAGGAAGCGGAAGGCCAGGATGAAGCCGACGCCGTAGGTTTCCAGCCAATACAGCACGCGGGACGCGCGGGCCTCCGCCGCCGGGAAGCGGGCCAGAGCCTTGCCGCCCCATTTGCGGCCGATCCAGAAATAGCACTGGTCGCCCATGAAGCTGCCGATCCACACGGCGGCAACCAACCAGTATAGGTTGATGATCCCCAGATGCGCGCCCATCCCGCCGAAAATGACGAAGGTCTCGCCTTCGAAGAAGGCCCATATGAAGGCCAGGGGATAGAAGGCATCGCCCCAATCCTGGAGCCAGGTCATCCAGTCCAAATCACCCTCCCCGCGGGTCGTTCCTTTTCGGCTCGGACCGCCGGCGATGCGCCAGGGAAACGCAGGCGCGGCCATTGGTCAGGCTAGGGACACATCATTGCACATAAGTGCGTGTCTTGTCGCGCAATCATTCCCGAATCGGGGGGAGGGAACCGTACAAAGTTGGGGTACGAAACGATCTATTGCGGTGGGATTATTTTGTTTCCGGACACGTATTCTGTGAATCGGTCAGTGTTCGTGACTTGGTCAGCCATCCTCGCCCGACAATTCGCCGACCGCCTGCCGGGCGGCGCGCAGCAGCAGGGGATTCGGTTCGGACGGGCCGTCCTCCCCCTCTTCCTCCTCCCAGGCGCCCGGCGCGGCGCGGCGCTTCAGCTCGCGCGCGGCTTCGATCAGCAGATGGGCCAGCTTCTGGTCGGGCAAAGCCTGCGCCAGCGCCCGCAACTCCGCGTTGGTCAAGGCGGCCGGGTCGAAGTCGGCGCGCGGCGCCATCGGGACGAGCGGCGGCGGGACGAGGGCGAGGGTCATCGGTGGCGGCGCCGACGGTGACGGAACGTCCTCCCGCACCATGTCGACGGCCACCGGCGCTGCCACGCTGGCGGCGCGGGACCGGCGCGCCGGTTTGCGCGCCCGCTCCGTCTCGGGCAGGCTGTCGAACAGGAGAGGTTGCGTGCTCATCCGGTCACCCGCGATCCGTTCACCGCTAGTTTTCAAAGTGTTCTCTTTTCATTCTAGAGAACGAAGGCCGGAAGTCGAGGGGAAACTTTTCGGGCAAAAACGCGAATGGCGGTGTCAGCCGATCGTGTCGAGGAACCGCTCGGGGCGCAGGATGCGGGTGCGCCCAACCTGACGCACCGAGAGAAGCTGCCGGTCCACCGTCACCAGCCAGTCGGCGTCGGCGGCCAGCGCCACGGCCAGGAACATGTCGTCGTCGGGGTCGCGGCACAGCCGCTCCACCGGGACGGGCTCGACCCGCCGGGCCTCCGCGGCGAAGGCGGCCAGGAAGGCGGCGCGCTCCTCCGCCGGGCGGTAGCGGTCGAAGTCCGGGCGCATCAGCACCTCGCCCAGTTCCGCCAGCGTGGCGTCGGAGACGAAGGCGTTTCCCCGCGCCCGCACCGCCTCCACGCTGCGCTGGATGGCCAGGCTGCGGCGGGGCACCTCGGCGCCGAGCAGGGCGTAGCCGACGAGGATGTTGGTGTCCAGAACGACCCGGATCGGCCGCGCGTCGTGGTGGAGGCTGGCGGTCATGCGCCCGTCGGTTCCATCGGCCGGTCAGCCCTTGCGGGTCAGCAGCAGCGCGGTCAGGTCGTCGTCGATCGGGCCGACGGCGCGCAGGCGGTCCAGCAACCCATCCAGGAAACGGCCGCCGTCCGTTTCGTCCATCCGCTCGGCGACCAGGGCGGCAAGGCCCGGCTCGTCGAGAACGTCGCTGCCGACCGGGATTTCGATGGCGCCGTCCGAATAAAGGAACAGGCGCCCGCCGGGGGGCAGGGGGAGGGACCGCTCCTCATACTCCGCCGAGGCCAGCAGACCGAGCGGCAGGCCGGCGCTGTCGCCCAACAGGGGCGCGGAATCGCCGGGCGCCCAGGCCATCGGGCGCGTGGACCCGGCCGAGGCGTAGACGAAGCGGTTCTCCGCCGGCTCGACCACCCCGGCCAGCATGGTGGCGAACTGCCCGTTGGGAAGCAGCGCGCACAGCCGTCGGTTGACGGTGGACAGGAACTCGGCCGGGGTCAGGCCGGACACGTTCATCTGCTGGCAGATCGCGTGCAGGCGGAAGGTGTTCAACGCCGCCCCGACGCCATGGCCGGAGAAATCGACCATATAGAGCATGGTCCGGCCCTGTCCCTGGCCCGGTCCGCCGCCGTCGTGCCGCAGGTCCCAGAAATCGCCACCCAGTTCCGACGAGGGGGCGAAATGGGCGGCGATGCCCACCCCCGCCGCAGCCTCCACCTCGGCCAGCCGCTCCGGCGAGGGCATCAGCCGCTCCTGCATCTTGCGGGCAAGCGACAGTTCGCTCTCCGTCCGCTCGTGGAAGCGCTGGAGATCGTGCAGGAGAGCGCGGTTCTGCAGATGGATGCGCACGCGGGCCAGCAGCTCGACCGCGTTGATCGGCTTGGTCACGTAATCGGTGGCGCCGGCGGCGAAGGCCTTGGCGCGGTCCTCCGCCCGGTTCAGGCTGGATTGCACGAGGACCGGCAGATCCTTCCAGGCCGGCGTCGCGCGCAGGCGCCGGCACATCTCGAACCCGTCCAGGTTCGGCATCATCAGGTCGAGCAGGATCAGGTCGGGCCGGAAGGCGTCCAGCCGGGCCAGCGCGTCGTTGCCGTCCTCCGCCATGTCGATGCGGGTGACTCCGCCGCGTTCCAGCAGAGCCTGGAGCAGGTGACGGTTCACCCGATTGTCGTCCACCACCAGGACGCGGGCCGATTCCAGCCCCGGAACCTCCGGCAGGTTGTTCATCGCGAACCCCCATGCCCGATCCAGACCAGCGTGTGGTCGTCGAGCGGCACGTCGCCCTGGGCCTCGGCGAGCGCCGCGGTGACCGCCGCGAAGGCGTCGTCGCCGTCGCCGTGACCGTCGCCGCCAGCCATGGCGTTCCGGACGGCGGCGCTCTGCAGAAGGGCGGTGAATCCGCCGCTGCGCCCGCACAGCGTTTCCAGCACGGCGGTCGAGTACAGGACCAACGCCGAATCCGGCGGGAAGGGCAGGCTGCGTTCCTCGCAGCGGATGCCGGCGGCGACCCCCACCGGCTGGTCAGCCCCCTCGCCGAAGAGCAACGCCGCGTTGCCGGGCGGGATCAGGACCGGCGGGGCCGCCGCCGCCGCCGCGTAGGTGAAACGCTCCGCCGCGCCGTCCACCACGCCGTAGATCACCGTGGCGTGCTGCCCAAGCTCCAGCAGGCAGACGGCCCGCTCGTTCAGTTCGGTGAGGAAGGCGCCGGGCCGCTCGCCGAGATGGGGCGCCAGCTCGTGGATCAGCGTGTGCATGCGAAAGGCGTTCAGCGCCGCCGACACGCCGCGCCCGGCCATGTCCAGCAGGAACAGCCCGAACCGCCCGCCCGCCAGCGGCAGCACCCCCCAAAGGTTGCCGCCGAGGTCGGAGGACAGCGCCGTGTGGGACCGCAGCGTCATCCCGGCGCTGTCCGTCAGCGCGGCGCACAGCGCCGGGGAGGGCAGCAGATGGTCGTACATGGAGCGGGCCATCGCCAGCTCCCCCTCGACCCGCGCCCGGTAGGTTTGAAGGTTGCGGATCAGCACCCGGTTCTGCAGGTGGATGCGCACGCGGGCGACCAGTTCCGTCCGGTCCAGCGGCTTCGAGATCAGGTCGGTGGTGCCGGCGGCGAAGGCCCGGTTGCGGTCGTCGCTGGACGACAGGGCGGTCTGCACCAGAACCGGCAGGTCGGCGTAGGCGTGGTCGGCACGCAGGCGGCGGCACACTTCGAACCCGTCCATCCCCGGCATCATGATGTCGAGGATCAGCAGGTCGGGCGCTTCCGTCGCGATCTGGTCCAGCGCGTCGAAGCCGTCCTTGGCGTAAACGATGTTCTGGAAGCCGGCCTCGTTGAGCAGGGCGCCGATCAGTGTGCGGTTGAAGTCGGTGTCATCCACCACCAGGATGCGGCAGGCGGCGATGGCGTCGTCCATCAGAGAGGAAACCTCATGCGGATGCGTCGCCCGCCGTCGAGAAGCTGAAGTTCCTCGACGATGGCGGCGATCAGGTCCAGCCCGCGGCCCGAGGCGCCGTAGTCGATGCGCTCCGGCCGGGCGAAGCCGGTCCCCTCGTCGGCGACCTCCACCACCGCGCACGCGCTTTCCAGCCAGACGGCAACCTCGATCCGGCGGTCGGCGAAGGCGGGGTCGGCCATGCGCGCGGCCAGATCGTGGGAGAAGCGTTCCAGCGCCTCCACGCTCAGCCCCTTCATGCCTTCGACCTGGAGGTTGCCGTGGACCACCGCGTTGCTGATCGCCTCGTGCAGCGCCAGCTCCATGTCGTCGCGCTGGGCCTCCGGCATGGGGTGCAGGGCGGCCAGCCCGTTCAGGACGCGCCCGGCCAGATGCAGGCGGTTGGCGGTCACCGTCGTCACGCAGGCGAACAGGTCGGCGCGGGCGGCGCGGCGCGCGGCCTCGACGATCTGGGCGTCGGACAGGCCGGCGACCTCGATCCAGGCCCCGAAGGGCCGCTGCCAGAACTCCGGCGCCTCCACGGCGCCGGCGTCGCCCACCAGAAGCAGAACGGAGGCGCCGAACGCCTCCCCCGCCGGGGAGCCGGGCCGCCGGGGCGGAAGCCGAAGCGCCGCCGACAGCCGGTCCAGCCGGTCGGTCGGCACGCCCAGGCCTTGCAGGGCGGCGACGTGGGTGGGGGAGGGGACCAAGGGGATCAGTCCTCGATCGTGACGATCTTGTTGAGCTGGGCCACCGTCAGCACGCGCTTGACCTGCCCGGCGGCGGAGCGCAGGACGAGCTGCTTGTCCGCGTTCGCCATTTCCTCCCGGGCAATCAGCAGCATGCCGATTCCCGCCGAATCGACGAACTCCAGCGTGGAGAGGTCGAGCACCTGTCGCTTGGCCTTGTTCTGCAGCATCTCCCGGATCAGGGCGCGCAGCTTGGCGTGGTCGTTGAAGGTCAGGCGACCGCGCAACCGAACCAGGGTCTCCTGCTCCTTGTCCTCAATTCCGTAGTCCATCGGTCCGGTGTTCCTGAAGGGTGTTCCTGAAGGGGCATTGTGGCGGGTGGCCTTGTGCGGACCACGCCAGAATGGAGCAAGACAGGCCGGGGACTCCAGAGAATCCCTCGGCCTCAGAAAAGTTCGATGTCGCCGCCGGAACTGTCGTCCTGGCCGGCATCGACGTCAAGGACGCCATGCTCGTCCAGCGCCGTCCCTTCCAGCAGCAGCCGGCGCACGAAGCGCTGGCGCATCTCGCTCAGCTTGAAGCGGCCCAGCAGCTCGTCGAGCCATTCCTGCGGAACCTGCGGCCCCAAGGAAGCGGGCATTTCGACGCGGGTGCGGTTTTCCAGCTCGTTCAGCCCTTCCGCCATGATGGCGAGGCTGTCGTTGATGGCCTCCAGCCGCTGCTTGGTCAGATCCTGGAACTGCATCCCGGTGACCATGCGGCTGATGGTGGCCGACATGTCCGACGACACGGTCGCCGCCGTCTCCAGCACCGCCTGGAAGTGGTTGGTCTGGTCGACCAGACTGTCCATGGTCTTGTCCACCCGCTCCTTGGCGAGCATCTGCGGCGACATGTCGGTGTCGGCGATCTGGCGCAGGATGTCGTGGCCGTTGCGCACGCCCTTGACCACCGCGGTGACCTTGGAGCGCATGCGGTCGGCCAGCGCCCCGGTGGAGCGGGAGAGGTGGCGCACCTCCTGGGCGACCACCGCGAAGGTGCGGCCGGCCTCGCCGGCGCGGCTCGCCTCGATAGTGGCGTTCAGCGCCAGGAAGTTGGTCTGGCGGTTGATGGCGTCGATGTCGCCGATCGACTTTTCCAGCTCCGCCACGTCCTTCTGCACGTCGTCCAGCAGATAGACCATGCTCATGGCGTGGCGCGACAGTATGACGATGTTGGAGATCATGTCCGCGATCATCTGCTGCATGCCGGTGACCAGCTGGTCCATCGGCACCCGCTCCCCGTCGATGGAGACGGAGCCGGCCATGCCGACGATCTCCTCCACCCGCTCCGACTGCTGCATGGCCTTCTCGGCCAGCTCGCGGAAGCGGGAGGAGAGGTCCAGCGTGGCGTCCTCGACCGTCGAGGAGGTGCGGGTCAGCTCGTTCTGCACCGCCTCCAGCGTGCGGCGCTGGATGTCGGCGTAGCCCATCCAGGTCGCCAGAAGCTCGCCGGTCACCGGGATCTTCTCGCCGATCTCGGGCAGGCTGGGCACGGGAGCGCCATCGTCGGGAAGGCCCGGCTTCTCCGGTTCCGGTCCGGCTTCCAGGCGGGGCGCGCGGCCGTAGAAAGACATGGTGCTGCTCCTCAGTTCGCGCGCGTGCGGTGTTCGCCGATGGCGTCGAACGCGCGCAGCATCTCGGCCGGTATCTGCGCCAGCGGCAGTTCGACGGCGACCGCCCCGGCTTCCCGGGCGGCGCGCGGCATGCCGTAGACGACGCAGCTCGATTCCTGTTCGCCGATGGTATAGGCCCCCGCGTCGCGCATCGCCAGCATGCCCGACGCCCCGTCGCGGCCCATGCCGGACAGGATCACCCCCACCGCGTTCGCCCCCGCCGCCTTGGCGACGGAGGAGAACAGCACGTCCACCGACGGGCGGTGGCCGCTGACCGCCGGCCCGTCCTGGATGTGGCAGGAATAGCCCTCGGCGTCGCGGATCACCACCAGATGACGGTCGCCGGGGGCGATGTAGACCTTGCCCTGGACCAGCCGGGCGCCCTGGGTGGCGACCTCCACCGACGGCGGCGAGATGCGGTCGAGCCGGGCGGCGAAGCTGGGGACGTAGCTGGGACCCATGTGCTGGGTGATGACGATGGGGGGGCAGTCGGCGGGCATGACCGCCAGCACGTCGCGGATGCGCTCCACTCCGCCGGTGGAGGCGCCGATGGCGATGAAGCGGGTGCCCGACCCGGCGCGGTGCGGCGTCTGGAGGGGCGAGGTCGCGGGCTTGGGCCGCCGCATCGACAGGCGGGCGGTGGCGGCGATGCGGATCTTGCCGACCAGCTCGTGCGCCATCGCCTCGAAGCCGTGCCCCTCCGAGCCGTCGGGCTTGGCCACGCAGTCCACCGCGCCGATCTCCAGCGCGCGGATCGTCGCCTCCGACCCCTCCTGGGTCAGGGAGGAGACCATGACGACCGGCGTCGGGCGCAGCGTCATGATCTTTTCCAGGAAGGACAGCCCGTCCATCCGCGGCATCTCGACGTCCAGCGTGACGACGTCCGGGTTGGTCCGCTTGATGACGTCGCGCGCCTCGTAGGGGTCGCGGGCGACGCCGACCACCTCGATGCCGGGTTCGTCCGAGATGACGGCCTTCAGCATCTCCCGCATCAGGCTGCTGTCGTCCACGATCACGACGCGGATGGAGCGTGTCATGGCTCAGTCCTCCCCGAACAGTTCCACGTCGCCCTCGATCGGCTGGTGCCGCAGGCTGGAGCGGAAACGCAGTTCCTGGTTCGCCGTCTCCGACAGCGCCTCGGGCCGCAGCATCTTGCGCATGGCCTTGCCGGTGTGGGGAAAATAGTGGATGCGCCGGGCCGACGCGCCGCCCAGATCCTGGCCCATCAGCTTCAGCCCCTCCCGCCGCACGTAGTCGAGCGCGAAGGCGGCGTTGCGCTGGCCGACGTCGAAGCTGGAATCGATGACGCGGGCGCCGCCGAACAGCTTGACCTCCAGCCGCCCGCGCTGGGCGCCGCGCGCCAGCAGGTCGTTGATCAGCCGCTCCATGGCGACCGAGCCGTAGCGCGCCGCCGCTCCCGTGCCGGCGTCCTCGGACTCCGGGACCTCGGGCAGCAGGAAATGGTTCATGCCGCCGATCGCCGTCGCCGGGTCGTGGACGCAGGCGGCCACGCAGGAGCCCAGCGTCGTCACCATCATCACGTCCGAGCGGTCGCTGACCAGATGATGACCCAGGAAGACCTTCATCGTGTGGGCGCGGAACTGCGGGTGGAAGTAGCCGCCGCTCTGCCGGGCCTCCGCCGCACGGCGGCTTGCGAATGCGGTCATGCGTCACAGCCTCCGGTAAATGGTGGGGCCGGTCTGGCGGAAGCGGTCCGACACGCCGTACAGGCTCTCCGAATGGCCGAGGAACAGATAGCCGCCGGGCTCCAGCATGCGGGCGAAGTTGCCGATGACCTGGGTCCGCCCGACGCGGTCGAAATAGATCAGCACGTTGCGGCAGAAGATCGCGTCGAACGGCCCCTTCATG
The DNA here is from genome assembly GCF_013340925.1 of Azospirillum formosense. Taxonomy (GTDB): domain Bacteria; phylum Pseudomonadota; class Alphaproteobacteria; order Azospirillales; family Azospirillaceae; genus Azospirillum; species Azospirillum formosense. The sequence goes on along the minus strand of NZ_WHOR01000089.1, from coordinate 5,297 downwards.
GGCCAGTGCTCCAGCAGGTTCAGCGGCTTGAAGGTGATCAGCCGCTTCAGCTCCTCCTCCATCGCCACCATCGGCTCGCCGGCCTCGCGCTGGCGCCGGGTGAAGCGGTCGCGCAGGGGGGCCGGGATGCTGTTCGCCAGATCGGCGGGATAGACGCCGCGCCGGGCGGTGTCGACCATGTGGGTGTCGATGTCGGTCGCCAGGATCTTCGCGTCCCAGCGCCGCAGCTCCGGCCCGAAGCTGGAGGCCAGGACCATGGCGATGGTGTAGGGCTCCTGCCCGGAGGAGCAGCCGGCGGACCAGATGCGCAGCCGCGGGTGGGAGGACTCCCCGGCGTGGCGGGCGCGCATCTCCGGCACCGCGGTCTTCGCCAGGAAGTCGAAATGATGCGATTCGCGGAAGAAGCTGGTCAGGTTGGTGGTCAGGGCGTTGACCAGGAAGCCGACCTCGTTCGCCCCCTCCTCGCTCTCCAGCAGGGCGCAGTAGCTGTCGAAGTCGCTCAGGCGCAGGTCGCGCAGCCGCCGGGCGAGGCGGGAATAGACCATCTCGATCTTGTGCGGGGCCAGAGCGATCCCGGCGAGCTGGTAGAGCATATGGGCGATGAAGTCGAAGTGCCGCCGCTCGAACGGGAACTCCCGCCGGCCGGAGGTCGCCGCGGGGAGGGCGCCGCGGTCGGTCGAATCGGGGGAAGGGCTCGGGGCGGTGGTCATGCCGCCCGTCCGCGGGCCAGTTCGGGCGCACCGTGGGCGTGGCCGGCATCCAGCGAGAAGAAGGCCATCTGCTGGCGGAGCTGCCCGGCCTGCTCCTCCAGCGAGCGGGCGGCGGCGGTGCTTTCCTCGACCAGCGCGGCGTTCTTCTGGGTCATCTCGTCCATCTGGGCGACGGCGGTGTTGACCTCGTCCAGGCCGGACGCCTGCTCGGCGGTGGCGCGGGCAATCTCCGACACGAGGTCGGCGACCCGCGCGATGCCCGCCACGATGTCGGTCAGCGAGGAGCCGGCGGAGCGGACCAGCTCCACCCCGTCCTTGACCTGCGCCCCGCTGTCGAGGATCAGCGTCTTGATCTCCTTGGACGCCTGGGCGGAGCGCTGGGCGAGGTTGCGCACCTCCTGCGCCACCACCGCGAAGCCGCGCCCGGCGTCGCCGGCCCGCGCCGCCTCCACCGCCGCGTTCAGCGCCAGCAGGTTAGTCTGGAAGGCGATCTCGTCGATCACCCCGATGATGTCGGAAATCTTCTGCGACGAGCGCTCGATCCCGCGCATCGCCTCCACGGCGCTGGCGGCGACCTGACCGCCCTTCTCAGCGGCGCGGCGGGCGTCGTTGGCGAAGCTGTTGACCTGCTGGGCGTTGTCGGCGTTGGAGCGGACGGTGGCCGCCAGCTCTTCCATGCTCGCCGCCGTCTCCTCCAGCGAGGAGGCCTGCTGTTCGGTGCGCTCGGACAGGTCGAGGCTGCCGTCGGCGATCTCGCGGCTGGCCGCGGCGATGGACTCGGCGGCGCCGTTGATGCGGCGGACGATCTCCGACAGCTTTTCCGCCGTGCCGTTGAAATCGTCCTTCAGGCGCAGGAACACGCCCTCGTACGGTTTGTCGATGCGCCGCGACAGGTCGCCCTGCGACAGCGATTCCAGCATGGCGGCCAGATCCTCGGTCACGCCGGAGACGTTGGCGGCCAGCCGGTTCATGCCCTCGCTGACCAGCCGGAAGAAGCCGGTCTTGCCGTCCAGCGCGATCCGCTGCGCGAAGTCGCCGCGCACGGCGCTGTCCACCATGGCGGCGATTTCCGCCTCGATGGACAGCTCGGCGGTCAGGTCGCGCCATTCGACGACGAGGCCCAGCTTCTCGCCGTGGCGCCCGGCGACCGGGCTGGCGGTGATCTCGAAGCTGCGGCGGCCCGCCTTGACCATGCCCTTGTAGGGGCTGGCGAGGCCGGTCAGGCTGGAGCGCAGGCGCGGGGCCTCGGTGTCCAGCGCGTCGAGAGTCGTCCCGATCAGCCCGGCGGCGTCGAAGGCGGGCAGGGCCTTGCGCAGGTCGCTCTCGGCGGCCTTGAACATCGCCAGGGCGGCGGCGTTGCAGTAGGTGACCGTCCCGTCCTCACCCACCGTCATGATGCAGGACGACACGCGGTCGAGCGCGATCCCCGCCCGCACGGCGGTCACCGCGTCCTCCTTGAAGGCGGCGACGGCGCGGGCCATCGCGCCCAGCTCGTCGCGCCCGTCGGTGTGGGGGACGGTGACCGACAGATGGCCGTCGCTGAGGTCGGTCATCACCTTGCGGATGCCCTGGACCGGGCCGGTGATCGAGCGGGCGATGACCTGGGCGGCGCCGATGCCCAGCAGAAGCGACAGGCCGCCCAGCACCAGGGCCAGCAGGACGCTGTTCTCCACCTCGGTTTCGGCCCGGGTCTCGATTCCCTTCTGCTCGGCGTGGATGGCGGTGGCGATGGAGTCCAGCGTCGCGGTCAGGGCGGTGACGATCTTGGCGACGATCTCGGCGCGCAGGCGGTCGATCTCCTTGTCGGCGGCGCCGGCGTCGCGGAAGGCGGCGCGGTAGCCCGGCGCCCGTTCCGCCACCTCGCGCAGCAGCGCCGCCACGCGGGGTTCGGTCAGCAGGGCCTGCGCCTCGCGCACATGCTCCAGCATCTCGTCCAGGTTCTTTTCCATCGGCCCCGCGGCGGCGGCGTCGCGCATGCCGAGCGCGCGGTTGGCGAAGAGGCGGCTCAGCACCCAGTGCTTCTCCATCTCCTCCCCGACCAGGGCGGCGTCCTTGTCGCCGGTGGCCTGGGCGCCCTCGACGATGCGCTCCAGCGTCTCGGTGATCTGGGTGCCCAGCGGGTCCATGGTCTGGTGGATGGCCGCGTCGTAGCGGTCGCGGACGACGCGGATCGCCTCGAACTGGGTGTGGTACTCGGTGTGCAGCCGCGCCAGCTCGGCGAACGCCGCCGCTTGGCTGGAGCGCTGGATGGCCGCGCCGTGGGCGGCCAGCGCCTGATCGAACTCGGTGCGCAGCGCGCGCTGGCGGTTGAGCGCGGCGGGGTCGCCGGACACCAGATAGTCGCGCCCGTGGATGCGCTGGTTGGCGAGCCGGGCCGAGAGATCCTTGGCGAAGGTGGCGAGTTCGCCGCTGGAGAGCACCGCGTCGACGCTGCCGTTCAGGCTGCGGATGCTCAGCAGGCTGGCGGCGACCTGGGCGGCCAGCAGGGCGAGCAGGAGCGCGAAGGCCAGCCACAGCCGCTTCGAGATGCCCATCGACCCAACGAACGAACCGACCCCTTTCGCCATGCCATCCCCCTTGCCCGCCGCGTCACGCCGGCGCTAGCCCTTATTTGAAACCAACCCGTGTGAAAAGCTGCGACATGACGCACCCCCGTCGGCGCCCGTGTGGGCGCGTCCGGGGCCACGTGCCGGTCAGGACGCCCGCTCCAGCGCCGGCAGGGCCTTGGTCGCCGAGTCCAGCTCGCTGTTCTCGACGGAGAACAGCTTCTCGACGCTCAGCAGCGTGACCATGCGGTCGTCGGCGGTGTAGAGGCCGCTGAGATACTCGGCGTCGACCATGCCGCCGTCCACGTCGGGCGGCGGCTTGATGGCGTCGTGGCCGATCGCCAGGATGTCGGAGATGGCGTCGACCAGGATGCCGCGGGTGCGTTCCCCCACCTGGATCACCACCACGACGTGGCGCTTGGTGACCGACGTGGCGCCGCCGCCGAAGCGGGCGCGCAGGTCGAAGATGGGGATGATGATGCCGCGCAGGTTGATGACGCCCCGGACATAGTCCGGCAGGTTCGGCAGGCGGCTTTCCGGCGTCCAGCCGCGGATCTCGCGGACCGACAGGATGTTGACGCCGTACTCCTCGCTGCCGACGGTGAAGGTGACGTACTGCTCCTCGGCGGCGTTGACCGCCATGACGTCGTTGCGGGCGTCGGTGCGGCTACCGCCGACGGTGGCGAGCGCGGTGGAACTGCTCATCGCTGTGGCCTCAGACCGGTTCGAGTGCGGGTGCGGGCAGCGCGGCCACCGGCGAAGACGGCGGACGCGGCGCGCGGGAATCCATGTGCCGGCTCATCTCGCGCAGGCCGGCGACGTCCAGGATCAGGGCGACGCGCCCGTCGCCCAGGATGGTCGCGGCGGCCACGCCGTCGAGGCGGCGGAAGTTCGCTTCCAGGCTCTTGATGACGACCTGCTGCTGGCCCAGCACCTCGTCCACGACGAGGCCGAGGCGGGAGCCGTCCTCCGTCTCCACCAGCACGACCAGCGCGCGGGTGGGATCGGCGACGGCGCCGGGGATGCCGAACAGCTGGTGCAGGTAGACCAGCCGCACATACTCGCCGCGGGCCATCATCACGTCGCACTTGCCGACCAGCCCGTGCAGGTCCGCCGCCTTGGGGCGCAGGCTCTCCACGATGTTGGTCAGCGGCAGGACGAAGCGCTCCTCGCCGACCGAGATGACCATGCCGTCGAGCACCGCCAGGGTCAGCGGCAGCGACAGCACGAAGCGCGAGCCCTCGCCCGGCGTGGAGTAGACGCCGATGCGCCCGCCGAGCGAGGTGATGTTCCGCCGCACCACGTCCATGCCGACGCCGCGGCCCGACAGGTTGGAGACCTGATCGGCGGTGGAGAAGCCGGGCAGGAAGATCAGGTTGTCGATCTCCTCGTCCGACAGGGTGGCGCCCGGCTGGACGAGCCCCTTCTCGATGGCCTTGGACAGCACCTTGGGCCGGTTGATGCCGCGCCCGTCGTCGGTGATCTCGATGACGATGCGGCCCGAGCGGTGCTGCGCCGACAGATGCACGGTGCCGGCGCGCGGCTTGCCGACGCGCTCCCGCTCCTCCGGCCCTTCCAGCCCGTGGTCGATGGAGTTGCGGATCATGTGGGTCAGCGGATCGACGAGGTTCTCCACCACCGTCTTGTCCACCTCGGTCGTCTCGCCGCTGGTGACGAGCTGGACCTCCTTGCCCGTGGTGGCGGCGCATTCGCGGACCAGCCGCGGCATGCGGGAGAAGACGCTCGACACCGGCTGGGCGCGGATCGACATCACGCTCTCGCGCAGCTCGCGGGTGTGCTGGGCCAGCTGCTCCAGCCCCTCCAGAAGCTCCTGGAACTCGCCGGGGGGCAGCTCGCGCACATGCTCGGCGATCATCGCCTGGGTGATGACCATCTCGCCGACCATGTTGACCAGCCGGTCGATCTTGTCGAGATCGACGCGGATGGTGTGGCTGGTCAGCCCGGCATGCTCCGCACCGCCGCCGTTGGGGCGCGAGCGGGCGGCCTCGGCCTTCGGGGTGTCAGCCCCGGGCGTTTTAAG
>NZ_WHOR01000088.1:0-20400 GCF_013340925.1 Azospirillum formosense | reverse complement strand
GAAATCATATCCTTCCACTCCCGGAAGGGGAGGGGAGTATGCGCGCGCCTCCCTTCGCGCGAATCCGAGAGGGGAGGGGGGCGCAAAACGAAAATGCCCTCCCCGGAAGGGGAGGGCAGGGGCAAACCCGATGTTCGAGGCGGGTCTCAGGCGACGGCGAGCCGCTCGGTCGCGTGCCAGACGGCGCCCGGCAGCGCCGTGCTCGGCGGGGTTTCGTAGCACCAGGCGCTGGCGTCGGCGAACAGGGCGCGCAGCAGTTGGTTGTTCAGGGCGTGGCCGGACCGGACGCCGTGGAAGTGACCGACGAACATCGCGCCGGCCAGATAGAGGTCGCCGACCGCGTCCAGGATCTTGTGGCGCACGAATTCGTCGTCGAAGCGCAGGCCGCCTTCGTTCATCACCTCGTCGCCGGAGATGACCACCGCGTTGTCCAGCGAGCCGCCGCGGGCGAGGCCCATCTTGCGCAGCCCCTCGACCTCGTGCAGGAAGCCGAAGGTGCGGGCGGCGCTGATCTCGTCGCGGAAGGTCTCGGCGTCCAGTTCCATCTCGTGGCTCTGCTGGGCGATGGCCTTGCTGGCGAAGTCGATCTCGAAGCTGAAACCCGTCGTGTGGTCCGGCGTGAAGGTGGCGCTCTTGTTGCCCTCGGTCACGGTGACCGGCTTCAGGATGCGGATGGCCCGGCGCGGCGCGTTCTGCGACACGGTGCCGATCCGCTCGATGGCCTCCACGAAGGGGGCGGCGCTGCCGTCCATGATCGGCACCTCGATGTTGTCCAGCGCGACCACGGCGTTGTCCACGCCGCAGCCGGCCAGCGCCGACATCAGATGCTCGATGGTGCCGATGGTCGTGCCATGGGCGTTGCCGATGACCGTGCACAGCTTGGTGTCGACCACATGGTCCCAGCGCGCCGGGATCACCGCGGCGGGGCCGCTGAGATCGGTGCGCCGGAAGACGATGCCGGTGTTCGGCTCGGCCGGGGAAATCGTCAGGGTAACCGTCGCGCCCGTATGCAGCCCGACGCCCGAGCAACGCACCGGCTTCGCCAGGGTACGTTGCAGCATGCCTTCGGTCTTGATGCGATTCTGAGCCACGGTGTCTGTCCCGTTCCAATCTTGGTCTTTGCGGTCCCTTGGCGACTTGCCACCGGTCTCCCTCGGGAGTGGGGCGGGTCAGCGCTTATGACCGCATATGCTAGGTATCATTGGCCCCTGTGGAGGACAAATCACTCTTTGTTACCGTTTGTTGCAGGGCGGTAGACCGCCGTCGCCGGACGCGAAACCGGGGTCCCCCAGACACGAAAAGACCGCCCCCGGAGCGTTCTTGCGAAGCTCTGGAGGCGGCTGAAGTCTAACAGGTTGTGGATACCCACCGATGCCGCTTCGAAAGAGGCGGCGGCGACCGGCGGGTTGCTGTTGCCCTCAGATCAATTGGGCCAGCCTCTGTGACGCGTCAGTTGGCCTGACGGCGCAGGAAGGCGGGGATGTCCAGCGCTTCCTCGTCGATCTTCTGGGTGGTGCCGTCGCCCATCGCCTGCGGACGCGGGGCCTGGGCCATCGGCGGCTGCGGGGCGGCCATCGGCGGCTGCGGCATCACCGGCTGCTGGTGCTGCGGCTGGTGCTGCTGCGGCTGATGTTGCGGCTGCGGGGCCGGTTCGGCCTTGCGTCCGGCCAGACCGGTGACCAGGCCGAACAGGAAGTTCGGCTTGCGGGCCGGCGGCTCCGCCTGGGCGGCGGCGGCGAGCTGGCTCGACATCGGCGGGGCGTTCATCGGCTGGCGCGGGCCGGGATCAGCGGCCTTCGGGGCGATGAAGTGGCCGTCGCGGCGCTCGCTGTGCAGCGGCCCGGTGGCGACGTTGCGGGCCGAAGCGGTCTCGACCGGCTGCATGGCGTCATGGCTCATCGGCATGTGCGGGTGGGGCGCATGCTGCGGAGCGTGCTGAACCATCGGCTCGATCGGCTGCTGGACCGGCTGCTGGACCGGAACGTGCTGCTGGAACTCCGACGGATGAACCGGCGGCTGAACCTGGGGCTGGGCGACCCCGCCCATCGGGCGCGGAACCAGGCCGGCGCCGGGGATCGCCGGAGCGACCTGCCCGGAGGGGGCGAGCGGCGCCGGAGCGGCCTGGGTCAGGCCGGCCGCGCCGGCGGGCTTCTTGGCGCCGCCATTGCCGCCGTTGCGGTCGGAAACCAGCGACAGGTTGACCGGGTGCAGGGTGCGCGGGTTGGACATGGCCGCGGCGTCGATGCCGGTGGCGACCACGGACACGCGCATCACGCCGTCCAGCGAGCTGTCGAAGGTCGAGCCGAAGATGATGTTGGCGTCCGGATCGACCTCGTCGCGGACGCGGTTCGCCGCCTCGTCCACCTCGAACAGGGTCATGTCGTAGCCGCCGGTGATGTTGATGAGGACGCCGCGGGCACCCTTCATCGACACATCGTCGAGCAGCGGGTTGGAGATGGCGGCCTCGGCGGCCTCGATGGCGCGGCGCTCGCCGCCGGCCTCGCCGGTGCCCATCATCGCCTTGCCCATCTCGGTCATCACCGAGCGGATGTCGGCGAAGTCCAGGTTGATGAGGCCGGGCATCACCATCAGGTCGGTCACGCCGCGCACGCCGGAATGCAGAACGTCGTCGGCCATCTTGAAGGCGTCCGCGAAGGTCGTCTTCTCGTTGGCGATGCGGAACAGGTTCTGGTTCGGGATGATGATCAGCGTGTCGACATACTGCTGCAGCTCGGCGATGCCCGATTCGGCCAGCCGCATGCGGTGCGCGCCTTCGAAGTGGAAGGGCTTGGTCACCACGCCGACGGTCAGCAGGCCGCGCTCGCGGGCGGCGCGGGCGATGACCGGGGCCGCACCCGTGCCGGTGCCGCCGCCCATGCCGGCGGTGATGAACACCATGTTGGCGCCTTCGAGGTGACCGATGATCTCCTCGAGCTGCTCCTCGGCGGAGGCCCGGCCGACGTCCGGCTTGGAGCCGGCGCCCAGGCCGCGGGTCATGGTGGTGCCGAGCTGGACGCGCTTCTCGCAGAGCGAGCCCTTGAGGGCCTGCGCGTCGGTGTTGCCGACCACGAAGTCCACGCCTTCGAGGTTGGACTTGATCATGTTGTTCACGGCGTTGCCGCCGGCGCCGCCGACACCGAAGACGGTGATGCGGGGCTTCAGCTCGGGTTCGATGCTGGGGATGGTCACGTTGATCATGTTATGGCCTCCACAACCTTTTGATTGGTTCGATGCTTTGCGTCGCGGGTTCTTTGCCCGGTTGGGTCCGGGTGATGTTTTTAGGCAGGAATGCGGTGATGCGGCGGGAGCCTTTTTGGGGCCGGGAACCATGTCCGGTGGGTCATAGGTTCTCCCGCAGCCACAGGCCGACGCGCCCGAAGAACCCCGTGCCGGCGCCAGCCTCATGGCCCGCCACGGGAAGTTCCGCCGGATTGCGCACGGCGTGGAGAAGGAGGCCCGCGGCGGTCGAGTAGGACGGACCGCCTTGCGCCTCGTTCAGACCGGTGATCCGCGTCGGTCGCCCGATGCGGACCTGTTTGTCCAGGATCAGCTGCGCCAGTTCGCGCATGCCCGGCAACTGGCTGGCGCCGCCCGTCAGGACGACGCGCCGGCCGACCAGCTTCGCGTAGCCGGAATGCTCCAGCCGCGAGCGGACATGCTCGAAGATCTCCTCCAGCCGGGGCTGGATGATGCGCACCAGATAGGATTTCGGCAGGTTGTTGGCGCCGAGGCGCTCCTCCTCGCCGACCTGGGGGACGTCGATCATCTCGCGCTCGTCGGCGGGGCTGGTGATGGCGCTGCCGTGCAGCGTCTTCATGCGCTCCGCATGGACGACCGGCGTGGTCAGCCCGCGCGCGATGTCGTTGGTGACGTGGTTGCCGCCCAGCCGGATGCAGTCCGACCAGACCAGCGTGCCCTCGGAGAAGACCGAGATCGTCGTGGTGCCGCCGCCCATGTCGATGCAGGCGGAGCCCATCTCCATCTCGTCGTCGACCAGACAGGCGAGGCCGGACGCGTAGGGGCTGGCGACCAGACCCTCGATGTCGAGGTGGCAGCGCGCCACGCAGGTCTGCAGGTTGCGCACGGCCCCGGCGGGCGAGGTGATGACGTGGGCCTGGACGCCCAGCCGCTCGCCGTACATGCCCTTGGGGTCGCGGATGCCGCGGCTGCCGTCCAGCGCGAAGCCGACGGGGATCGCGTGGACCAGCGCCTGGTCCGGGCCGACCTGCAGGCTGCGGGCGTGGGCCAGCGCGCGGCGGACGTCGCTCTCCGTCACCTCCTGGCCGGAGACGGGGACCTCGGCGTTGAAGCCGTGGGAGATCGGGGAGGACACGTTGACGATCACGTCGCGGATCGTCTCGTTGGCCATCTGCTCGGCGGCGTGGACGGCGGCGCCGATGGAGGTTTCCGCCGCCTCCATGTCGATGATGGCGCCGGCGCGCACGCCCGTGGCGATCTGGTGGCCGATCCCCACGATGCGCACGGCCCCCGCATCCTCGACGCGGGCGATGAGGCAGCACACCTTGGTCGAGCCGACGTCCAGCGCGGCGATGATTCCGCCGCGCGTGGCTCGTTTTGGCTTTTTCGCCCCGTTGAAGCCCATGTTCAGCACAACCCTATGGCCTCGATGCGTCCGGTCGTTCGCGTTTCAGGAAGAGGGGGTCAGAAAGAGGGGTGACGGTGGATCACGTCTTCTTGCCCGGCTTCTTCTTGTTTTCCTCCTCCGTCCAGGGCAGGACGGCGGTGGCGGAGGTCTGCAGCACGGCGCGGTCGTTCTGGCGCAGGTCGATGGCCACGATGTCGCGGTCCAGCACCTGACCCGTTGCGTCCATCTCCGCCAACTGGCGCAGCGCGGCCTGCATGCGGGCTTCCGGCAGTTTCACCACGACACTGTTCTTCAGCTTGAGATCCCAGCGGCGGTCGCCGACCCAGGAGGCGGCGCTCACCTTTTCGCGCAGAGCCGGCACGTTGTCGAGGGCCGCGAGCAGCTTCGGCACCTGCATCGGCGCGTTGGCGCCGACGACCTGCGGCAGCGTCTCGATCCGCCGGTTGCCGCGCCGCGCCAGCTCGGTCGCGTCGGCCAGCGGGCGGCCTTCGCGGTCGATGACGGTGAACTTGCGGTCGTGCTGCCAGATCGCCATCGGCTCCCGTTCCGTCAGGCGGACGAACAGGATGCCGGGCAGGTGCCGCTCGATCGAGGCCGAGGCGACCCAGGGCAGGCTTTCCAGCTTCTCCTTGGCGTCGGACAGCGTGACGGCGAGGATCGGGTCGCCGCGCTGCACGCCGAGCACGCGCAGGATGGACGCCGGGTCGGTCTCGGTCCGGCCCTCGACCAGCACGTCGGCGATGGCGAAGCCGGCGGACGCGCTGGTCTGGATCAGACTTTCCTGAAGCGCCGCGGTGGTCTCGGCGAAGGTGCCGCGCTGCCACGCCGACGCGGCCATGCCGGCGACGACCAGGACCGGCGTCAGCAGGATGGCCGCCTTGACCGCGGGACGGGTCCAGCGCGGCCAGGCGCGGCGGCGGTTGCCTTTCTGCGCCGACTTCGCCATGGCGCGCGGCGGCACGGGCATGTCGTTGCGGCCCCGGTTCGCAGAGCCCCCGAAGCCGGCGCGGAACTGCGGATCGATGCTCAGTCGAGTTGGCATGCGGCGTTCTCCACCATCCAAGCGACAAGTGCCCCGTAGGAGAGCCCCACGGCAGCGGCCTGTTCGGGAACCAGCGACAGCGGCGTCATGCCCGGCTGGTTGTTGATTTCCAGGAAAAAGAGTCCGTCGGTCCCACTTTTACGATCATCCCAGCGGAAGTCGCTGCGCGAAACGCCGCGGCATCCCAGGGTCCGGTGGGCCAGGACCGCCAACCTCTTGGCTTCTTCCGCGACGTGCTCGGGAATCTGCGCGGGCACAGTATGAACGGCATGACCGGCGCTGTATTTAGCCGTGTAGTCATACACCTGTGCTTCGAAGCGGATCTCCGTCACGGTCAGGGGGCGGCACTCGCCGTCCAGCCCGCCCATGACGCCCACGGTCAGTTCGCGGCCCGGGATGAACTCCTCGACCAGGGCGCGCTCGCCGAAGGTCCAGGCGTCGCCGACCGGGCTGTTCTGCCCCTCGCGCACCAGCGTGACCCCGACGGTCGAACCCTCGTCCACCGGCTTGACGATGTAGGGGGCGGGCATCGGGTGGGCGCCGCCGGTCAGCTCGCCCTTGGTCAGGACGAGGCCCTTGGGCGAGCGCACGCCGACCGGGGCGAGCAGCGCCTTGGTCATCGCCTTGTCCATGGCGACCGCGGCGGCGCGCACGCCGGAATGGGTGTAGGGGATGCCGAGGAACTCCAGCACGCCCTGGATGGTCCCGTCCTCGCCGCCGCGCCCGTGCAGGGCGTTGAACACCGCGTCGGGGCGCGGGTCGGTCAGCGCGCGCAGCAACCCCTCCAGGTCGCGCTGCACGTCCACCGCGGTGACGCGGTAGCCTTCCTCCTCCAGCGCCTTGGCGACGCCGGCGCCGCTGACCAGCGACACCTCGCGCTCCGCCGACCAGCCGCCCATCAGGACGGCGACATGCTTCTTGTGGGGGGTGGTCATGCGGACGCTCCTTCGCGGGCCACGCCGACCCGCTTGATTTCCCACTCCAGCGTGACGCCGGAGGTCTCGAACACCCGGCGCCGGACTTCCTCGCCCAGCGCCTCCAGCTCTGCCGCGGTGGCGGTGCCCTGGTTGATGAGGAAGTTGCAGTGCTTCTCCGACACCTGCGCGCCGCCGACGGTCAGCCCGCGGCAGCCGGCCCGGTCGATCAGCTCCCACGCCTTGTGTCCGGGCGGGTTCTTGAAGGTGGAGCCGCCGGTGCGCGAGCGGACCGGCTGGGTGTCGGCGCGCTTGCCGGAAATCTCCGCCATGCGCTGGGCGATCTCCGCCGGGTCGCCGGCCGCGCCGCGCAGGGTGGCGCCGGTGAAGATCACGTCCTCCGGCACCCCGGCGTGGCGGTAGGTGAAGCCCATGCCGGCGTTGTCGTAGGACACGCGCTCGCCCCGGCGGGTCACGCCCTGGGCGGAGACCAGCACGTCCTTGATCTCGTGGCCGTAGGCGCCGCCGTTCATGCGCAGCGCGCCGCCGATGGTGCCGGGGATGCCCGACAGGAACTCCAGCCCGGCGACGCCGGCGTCGCGCGCCACGGCGGCGACGTTCAGGTCGAGCGCCGCGGCGCCGGCCTCCAGCGTCAGCCCGTCCGCCGCGATGCCGGCGAAGCCGCGGCCCAGCCGGATCACCACGCCGGGGATGCCGCCGTCGCGGATCAGCAGGTTGGAGGCGACGCCGAGCACCGTCACCGGCACGTCGTCCGGCAGCCCGGCCAGAAAGCCGGCCAGATCGTCGGCGTCCTCCGGCCGGAACATGACCTCCGCCGGACCGCCGACGCGGAACCACGTCACGTTGGCCAGCGGCGCGTCGGCGGTCAGCCGTCCGCGGCAGGCGGGCATCCGGTCGATCAGGGAGGCGGTGGCGGCTGTCATCGGAGAACCCGTCACGCCTTGCCCGACAGCTTGTCCAGCTCGCCCGGCAGGGCGTTGGCCCACTGGGTGATGTTGCCCGCACCCAGGCAGACCACGAGGTCGCCGGACCGCGCGATCTCGCGGACCAGCTGCGGCAGCTCGTCCGGGCCGTGCAGGGCGAGCACCTGACGGTGACCGTGCATGCGCAGGCCCTCGACGAGGCTGTCGCGGTTGACGTTCTCGATCGGCTGCTCACCGGCGGCGTAGACGTCCGCCACGATCACCGCGTCGGCGTCGTTGAAGCAGGTGCAGAATTCCTCGAACAGGTTGGCGAGGCGCGAATAGCGGTGCGGCTGGACGACGGCGATGGTGCGGCCGGTGCCGGCGGTGCGCGCGGCCTTCAGCACGGCGGCGATCTCCACCGGGTGGTGGCCGTAATCGTCGATGACGGTGATGCCGTTCGACTCGCCGGTCTTGGTGAAGCGGCGCTTGACGCCCTGGAACTTCGCCATGCTGTCGCGCATCACCACGTCGGGCAGGCCCATCTCGTTGCCCACGGCGAAGCAGGCCAGCGAGTTCTGAACGTTGTGCGGCCCGTACATCGGCAGGCGGACGCCGATGATGGTCCGGCTCTCCCCGGTGTGGCGGTCGTCGATCACCACGTCGTACTCGGCGCCCTCGGTGCCCAGCCGCATGTTCACGGCGCGCACGTCGGCCTGCGGGCTGAAGCCGTAGGTGATGATGCGGCGGTCCGACACGCGCGGGATCATCGCCTGCACCTCCGGATGGTCGATGCAGAGCGCCGCGAAGCCGTAGAAGGGGATGTTCTGGACGAAGCTGTCGAAGGCGGCCCGCATGTTGTCGAAGGTGCCGTAATAGTCCAGATGCTCCGGGTCCATGTTGGTGACCACGGCGATGCAGGCCGGCAGCTTGATGAAGGTGCCGTCGCTCTCGTCCGCCTCGACGACCATCCAGTCGCCGGAGCCCAGCCGCGTGTTGGTGCCGTAGGCGTTGATGATGCCGCCGTTGATCACCGTGGGGTCGAGGTTGGCGTGCTCCAGCATGTTGCCGACCATCGAGGTGGTCGTGGTCTTGCCGTGGGTGCCGCCGATGGCGATGGCCCACTTCAGGCGCATCAGCTCGCCCAGCATCTCGGCGCGGCGGACGACCGGGACCAGGGCGGCGCGGGCGGCGACGACCTCCGGGTTGTCGCGCTTGACGGCGGAGGAGACGACGACGACCGCGGCCCCGGCGATGTTCTCCGCGCGGTGGCCGATGCTGATCTGGATGCCCAGCCCGCGCAGGCGCTTGACGTTGGCGCTCTCCGCCAGGTCGGAGCCCTGGACGGTGTAGCCGAGGTTGCGCAGCACTTCGGCGATGCCGCTCATGCCGATGCCGCCGATGCCGACGAAATGGATGGTGCCGATCGAGAGGGGGAGGGCGCGCATGTCTGGATTACTTTCCGCGGCGGAGCATCAGGCTGAGGGTGGCATCCACGGCCATGTCGGACAGGCCGTAGGGAAGGGGCTGGGAACCGATCGTGACGTGCAGCCGGTCGCGCAGGAAGCCGGCGCCGGCGCGCGGCAGAAGCGGACAGTCGGGCCGGTTGCCCCAGGCGCCTTCGGTCCGCGTCATGGCCGCCGGCCAATCTCCCAGGGGCCGGGACAAGGGGGGCCGGGACGAGCGGGGGCGTGCGATGGTGCTGCGCGTTGCCTTGATCATTCCGCGGCTTCCTTGGTTCGGGCGTGGTTGGGGTTGGCGATCATGTCGAGCACGGCGTCGGCCAGCCGACGGGCGGCGTCGGCCATGCCCCAGCCGTGGGCGGCCTGCGCCGCGCTGGTCAGCGCGTCCGGCGACTCCAGAAGCGCCGTCAGGCGGGCGGCGAGCGCGTCGGCGGTGAAGTCCGGCTGCGCCATCAGCCAGGCGGCTCCGGCGGCGGCGAGCTGCCGCGCGTTGGCCGTCTGGTGGTCGTCCATGGCATGGGGATATGGCACAAGAATGGCGGGACGCCCGATGCAGGTCAGTTCGGCGATGGTCGAGGCGCCGGCCCGCGTGATGGCGAGATGGCAGGCGGCCAGCCGGTCCGGCACGTCGCGGAAGAAGCTCTCCAGTTCCAGCCCGCCGAGGCCCATGCCGGCGTAAGAGCGGCGCGCGGCCTCCAGATCCTCGGGCCGGCACTGCTGCGCCAGATGGATGCGGGCGCGCAGGTCGGCGGGCAGGCGGCCGAGCGCTTCGGGGATGACCTCGGAGAAGACGCGGGCGCCCTGGCTGCCGCCCATCACCAGGATGCGGACGGGGCCGCCGGGCGTGGGAACGGCGTAGGCGGCGTCGCGCTTGGCGGCGATCGCCGGGCGGACCGGGTTGCCGGTGCGGACGAGGCGCGGGCGATGCTCCTCCTTCACCGAGGCGACCTCGGGGAAGGCGACGGCGATGCGGCGCGCGGCGGCGGCGAGCATCCGGTTGGCCCGGCCCAGCACGGCGTTCTGCTCGTGCAGCATCACCGGCACGCGCGCTTGCGCGGCGGCGTAGACCGTGGGGACGGAAGGGTAGCCGCCGAAGCCGACGACGGCCGCCGGCTTCAGATGGCGCATCAGCGCGTTGGCGCCGAGCAGGCCGAGGCCCATCTGCCACGCCGCGTTCATCTTGGCCAGCAGGTTCCCGCCGGGGGCGGCGGAGCGGATGCGGTGGACCGTCACCTCCGGCAGGCTGTCGCCGAAGGCCTGGCCGCGCTTGTCGGTGACCAGCGCCACCGCCTCGCCGCGGGCCAGCAGCTCGCGCGCCAGCGCTTCCGCCGGGAAGAAGTGTCCTCCGGTGCCGCCGGCGGCCAGGATGATGGGGCGTTGCGTGATGTCGGCCATGCGCGTCACTCCGCCGGGCCGAAGCGCTTGCGGGTCAGCGCCAGCACCATGCCCATGCCGAAGCCCAGCGCCAGAAGCGAGGAGCCGCCGTAGGAGATGAAGGGCAGCGTCATGCCCTTGGTCGGCATCAGATGCAGGGCGGAGCCCATGTTGATCGCCGCCTGGAGGCCGAACTGGATCAGCAGGCCGCTCGCCGCCAGCAGCACGAAGTAGTTGGTGTCGTTGAACACCCGCGCGAAGCCGCGCAGCACGATGAAGGCGAACAGCAGGATGATGATTAGGCAGAAGATCAGCCCCATCTCTTCGCCGGCGACGGCGAAGATGAAGTCGGCGTGGCTGTCCGGCAGCGAATACTTCACCGTTCCCTGGCCGGGGCCGGTGCCCATCAGCCCGCCGTTGGCGAAGGCCTCCAGCGAGCGGCTGACCTGATAGGTGTCGCCACTCGACGGGTCGAGGAAGCGGTTGATGCGGCTGTGGACGTGCGGCAGCGTGAAGTAGGCGGCGACGAGGCCGGCGACGCCCAGCACGCCCATCCCGGCGACCAGCATGATGTTCAGCCCGGCCAGGAAGAACTGCGAGAACCACACCGCCGACACCACCACCGTCATGCCCAGGTCGGGCTGGAGCAGCAGGCCGCCGACGGTGACGCCGTAGAGGAGGATGGACAGGGCCTGACCGGGAAAGCCCGGGTTGGTGCGCTTCAGCGAGAACAGCCACGCCGCGACCACCGCGAAGGCCGGCTTCACGAACTCCGACGGCTGGATCGACAGGCCGGGGACGTGGATCCAGCGCCGCGCGCCCTTGATCTCGACGCCGACGACCAGCGTCGCATAGACCAGCGCCACCGAAATCAGGAAGACCGCCAGCGCCGCCCGCCGCACGCCGCGCGGGCTGAGCAGCGAGACGCCGCACATGATGGCGACGCTGGGGATCAGCATCATCAGGTGGCGTTCGACGAAGTAGAAGGTGTCCTGGATGCCGATGCGCTCCGCCACCGGCGGGCTGGCCGCGGTGATCAGGACCGTGCCGAGCGCCATCAGCACCGCCAGCGCGGCGAGCTGCCAGCGGTCGACCGTCCACCACCAGCGGCCGAAGATGGATTGATCGGTGCGGTCGAAGGTCATCATCAGGCGCGGTCTCCCGGAACGGCGTTGCCTTCGAGGCGGTTCACGGCATCGGCGAAGGCCTTGCCGCGCTTCTCGAAATTCGCGAACTGGTCCCAGGAGGCGCAGGCCGGCGACAGCAGAACGCAGGCGCCTGGCAGCGCCTCGGCCAGCGCCAGCTCCGCCGCGGCGTTGACCGCCACGTCCAGCGTGCCGCAGCGGGTGTGCGGGACCTTGTTGGCCTCCAGCCACGCCGCGAAGCGGTCCGACGCCTCGCCGATCAGGAAGGCATGGCGGACGCGCGGCGCGTAGGTCTCCAGCCCGTCGAGTCCGGTCTCCTTCGCCTGTCCGCCGAGGATCCAGTAGATCGGGTCGAAGGTCGCCAGCGCCTTCTCCGTCGCGTCGGCGTTGGTCGCCTTGCTGTCGTTGACGAAGCGCACGCCGTCGATGGTCCGCACCAGCTGCTGGCGATGGGCGAGGCCGGGGAAGGTGGTCACGGCGGCGACGATGGCCGGGGTCGGCACGCCCGCCGCCTTGCAGGCCGCGAAGGCCGCGGCGGCGTTCTGCCAGTTGTGGGTGCCGAGCAGCGCCGGGAAGGCGGCCAGCTCGGCCACGCGCTCCGCGGCGCCGAAGGTGTCGTCGACCAGCCAGCCGTCCGCGGCGTAGACTCCGCCGGGCACCGGGCCCAGGGCGGAGACCGGCCAGATCACCTGATCGCCCTTGGCCTTCAGATCCTCCCAGATCGCCCGGCAGGTCGGGTCGTCCACGCCGATCACCGCGGTGCGCGGCTTGGTCTGGCGGTGGAAGATCAGCTTCTTCGCCGCGACGTAGCCGTCCATGCCGCCGTGCCGGGCCAGATGGTCCGGCGTGATGTTGAGCAGCACCGCCACATCGAAGGTGATCGAGTAGGTCAGCTCGAGCTGGTAGCTCGACATCTCCAGCACGTAGCTGCCGCCGGCCCCGACGGAGGGGAAGGTGAGCGCCGGGGTGCCCAGGTTGCCGCCGACCGCGATGCGCCGTCCGGCGGCCTCCATCACATGGCCGATCAGGGTCGTGGTGGTGGACTTCCCGTTGGTGCCGGTGATGCCGATGTAGGCCGAATCGCGCTCCGACCGGGCCAGCAGCTCGATGTCGCAGACCAGCTCGATGTTCGCGGCGCGGGCGCGCAGGGCCACCGGGTGGGGCTTCGGATGGGTGTGTGGGATGCCGGGCGACCAGACGATGGTGGTCAACTCGGTCAGGTCCGCCGTGGTCAGGTCGACGACCTTGTAGCCCTTGCTCAGCGCGTCCGCGCGGCTGGACTCGTTGTCGTCCCACACCCACACGTCGGCGCCGCTCTGGGTCAGCGCCTCCGCCGTGGCGAGGCCCGACTTGCCCAGCCCCATGACCGCCACCGGCAGTCCTTCCATGTAGAACAGGTTGATCATCGGGCGGCGACCCTTACCGGAGCTTCAGCGTGGACAGGCCGACCAGGGCCAGGATGGAGGCGATGATCCAGAAGCGGATGACCACGGTGGACTCCGCCCATCCCTTCTTCTCGAAGTGATGGTGCAGAGGCGCCATGCGGAACACCCGCTTTCCGGTCAGCTTGAACGAGGCGACCTGGACGATCACCGACACGGTCTCCAGCACGAACAGGCCGCCGATGATCGCCAGCACGATCTCGTGCTTGGTGACCACGCTGACGGCTCCCAGCGCGCCGCCGAGGGCCAGCGAGCCGGTGTCGCCCATGAAGACCATGGCGGGGGGCGCGTTGTACCAGAGGAAACCGATCCCCGCACCGACCAGAGCCCCGCAGAAAACGGCAAGCTCACCAGCACCGGGCACATGGTGGATCTGGAGATAGTTGGCGAAGATCGCGTTGCCGGTCAGATAGGCGATCAGGCCGAAGCAGCCCGCCGCGATCATCGTCGGCACGATGGCCAGCCCGTCCAGCCCGTCCGTCAGGTTCACCGCGTTCGACGCGCCGACCATGACGAAGGCGCCCACGGGGATGAAGAACCAGGAGAGCTGGATCAGGAAGTCCTTGACGAAGGGCACGGCCAGACCGCCGGACAGCGGCGGCGCCGACACATACATGATGGCGGCGGCGGCGGAGACGCCGATGATGATCTCCCAGGTCAGGCGGAAGCGGCCCGACAGGCCCTTGGTGTTGCGCTTGGTCAGCTTCAGGTAGTCGTCGCCGAAGCCGATCAGCCCGTAGCCGATCGTCACCAGCAGCACGATCCAGGTGTAGGCGTTGGTCAGGTCGACCCACAGCAGCGTGCTGATCGACACGGCGATCAGGATCATCAGGCCGCCCATGGTGGGCGTGCCCTTCTTCTTCGCATGGCTTTCCGGCCCGTCGGAGCGGATCGGCTGACCCTCGCCCTGCTTGCGTTTCAGCCACGCGATCAGGCGTGGAAAGAACACGAAGCTGATGACGAGCGCCGTCAGCACCGCGCCTCCCGTCCGGAAGGTCAGATACCGGAACAGGTTGAACGGCGTGAAGACGTCCGCCAGAGGGAAGAGCAGGTTGTAGAGCATCGTGAAGCGGTCAGCCTTTGTGCCCGTGCGTCGCGGTCTGATCCGTGTCAGCCGCGGGCAAGGAGCCGTTGTTGTTCTTGTCGGTTTGCTTGTCGAGAGCGGACAGGGCGTCCACCACCGTCGCCATGCGGCTGCCCAGCGACCCCTTGATCAGCACCACATCGCCGCCGCGCACCGCACCGGCCAGGAGGGGGGCCAGCTCGGCGCTGGTCTCCATCCAGGCGCCGCGCATGGCGGCGGGCAGGCGGTCGAACAGGGCGCGCATGTGCGGGCCGCAGGCATAGACCGCGTCCACATGCGCGGCGCGCAGCGGTTCGGCCAGCGCGGCGTGCAGGGCGTCGGCGCGGTCGCCGAGCTCCCGCATGTCGCCCAGCACGGCGAGGCGCCGGCCTCCGGCGCCGGGGTCGGTCTTGCCGAGCACCGCGAAGGTCGCGGCCATGGCGGCGGGGCTGGCGTTGTAGCTCTCGTCGATCAGGGTGAAGGCGCCCCGGGCGGCCTGGACGCGCTTGCGCGTGCCGCGGCCCTTGACCGGCTCGATGGTGGACAGGGCGCGGGCCGCCGCGGCGACGTCGGCGCCCAGCGCTTTGACCGCCAGCAGCACGGCGAGGCTGTTCATCACCCAATGCCGGCCCGGCAGCGCCAGGCAGTATTGGACGCGCTCACCCCGGATGATCGCGGTCACGGCGCTGCAGGTGGCGTGCAGCGAGCACTCCACCAGACGCGCGTCGGCGTCGGCGTGGGCGCCGAAGCTCCAGATGCGGCTCAGCCCCTGGGTGCGCGCGGCGGCGAGCAGCCGCCCGAAATGCGGGTTGTCGCGGTTGAGGACGGCAACCCCGTTGGGGTTCATGCCCTCGAAGATCTCGGCCTTGGCGTCGGCGATCGCCTCGACGGAGTCGAAGAACTCCAGATGCGCCGCCTCGACCGTGGTGATGACCGCGACGTCGGGCATCACCTGCCGCGACAGCGGGCCAAGCTCCCCGGCGTGGTTCATGCCCAGCTCGAACACGGCGAACTCGCTGTCCTCCGGCATGCGGGCCAGCGACAGGGGCACGCCCCAATGGTTGTTCAGGCTGCCTTCGGTGGCGAAGGTGCGGCCCTGCGCCGACAGGACGTGGCGCAGGGCCTCCTTGGTGCTGGTCTTGCCGACCGAGCCGGTGACGCCCACCACCCTGGCCTGGGTGCGCAGCCGCGCGACGTGGCCGAGATCGCCCAGCGCCGCCAGCGTGTCCTGCTCCACCGCCAGAAGGGAGGCGTCGCCCGGCACGCCCGGCGGAACGGTGCTGACCAGCGCCGCGGCGGCGCCGGCCTCCAGCGCCTTGGCGACGAAGTCGTGCCCGTCGAAGTTCGGCCCCTTGATGGCGACGAACAGGTCGCCCGGCGCCACCTTGCGGCTGTCGATGCTGACCCCGGTCGCCGCCCAGGCACGCGTCGCCTGACCGCTGGTGGCGGCGGCGGCGTCCTCGGCGGTCCACAGGATGGTCTTGGCCTCGCTCATGCTGCTCCAACCTCTGCCACGGCGGCTCGTGCCTCGGTCGCGTCGTCGAAGGGAAGGACCTCCGTCCCGACGATCTGACCATGCTCATGTCCCTTGCCGGCGATGACCAGGACGTCACCGGGCCGAAGGCTGCGGACGGCGGCGCGGATGGCCTCGCGCCGGTCGCCGATCTCCTCCAGTGCCGGGTGGCCCGCCAGGACCTCCTTGCGGATGGCCGCCGGCACCTCGGTGCGCGGGTTGTCGTCGGTGACGATGGCGCGGTCGGCCAGACGGCCGGCCAGCTCCCCCATCACCGGCCGCTTCCCGCGGTCGCGGTCGCCGCCGCACCCGAACACCGCGATCAGGCGGTTCCGGGCGTGCTGCTTCAGCGCCAGCAGCACCGTTTCCAGCGCGTCGGGCGTGTGGGCGAAATCGACATAGACCGCCGCCCCGCAGGGGTGGGTGGCAACGTGCTGCAGGCGTCCCGGCACGCCTTCCAGGCGGGTCAGGGTGGCCAGAGCCTCGTCACGGTCCGCGCCGGAGCCGATCACCAGGCCGAGCGCGCACAGCACGTTCCACGCCTGGAAGCGGCCCGCCAGCGGCAGGTCCACGGTGATGTCGCGGCCCAGGACCGTCAGGTCCAGACGCTGGCCGTGGGCCAGCGGCTCGACCCCGTTCACCCGGATCTCGCGACCGGCCAGACCGTATCCGAAGACGCGGTGACCGCGCTGTGAACAAATCCCGGCAAGCTCGGCGAAGGTGCCGCTGTCGGCGTTCAGGACGGCGGTTCCCCCATCGGGCAACACCCGTCCGAACAGCATCGCCTTGGCCTGGAGGTAGGCCTCCATCGTGCCGTGGTAATCCAGATGGTCGCGGGTCAGGTTGGTGAAGCCCGCGGCCTTGAGGGTCACGCCGTCGAGACGGAACTGCTCCAGCCCGTGGCTGGACGCCTCCATCGCCAGATGGTCGATTCCCTTGTCCTTTACGGCGGCGAGGTCGCGGTGAAGCGACACCGGGTCCGGCGTGGTCATCCCGCCGTAATCGTCCAGCCCCGGCCCGATCAGCCCCAGCGTGCCCAGGCTGGCCGCCTTCAGGCCCATCAGGTCCCACATCTGGCGGGCGAACTGCACGGTGGAGGTCTTGCCGTTGGTCCCCGTCACGGCGACCACGGTGTCCGGCTGCCGCCCGTGGAAGGCGGCGGCGAGGCGCGCGAAGAGGCGGCGCGGCTGCTCGTCCGTGACCAGAATCGCGGCGCTGCCGGCGGGCAGGGCGGTCCCGACGGGCGCCACCACCGCGACGGCGCCCTTGGCGAGCGCGTCGGCGATGAAGGCGCGACCGTCCGCCTTCGCACCCGGCAGGGCGGCAAAGACGAAACCGGGCCTGACCGCGCGGCTGTCCGCGGTCAACCCGGTCACATCGACGGCGGGTGCCTCGGTGGCGGACGTCGCGTCAGCGCGGCTTGTTGCCAGCAGGTGGGACAGAAGCAACGGTGCTGCCTTTCGGTTGCGCGGGCGGAGGCGGCGGTGCGGGCGGGGTCGTCTGACCGGCGGTGTTGATGTAGGTGGCGTTGATGACCTCGGGGGAAGCCTCGTCCACCGGCTGGACGCCCAGCAGCGGGCCGATCTGCTTCACGATGCGGCCGACCGCGGGGGCGGCGACCCAGCCGCCGGTGGCGAAGCCGTAGGTCTTCTTGGTGCCCTTCGGCTCGTCCACCAGGACATAGACGATGTAGCGGGGGTCATGCATCGGGAAGGCGCCGAGGAACGACGACATGCGGGAGTTCCGGGCGTAGCTCCGGCCCTTCTGCTTTTCCGCCGTGCCGGTCTTGCCGCCGACGACGTAGCCCTTGGCGTTGGCCGACTTCGCCGTGCCGTCGGTGACCACGAAGCGGAACAGGCGGCGCATCATCGCCGAGGTCTTCGGGCTGATGACTTGCTCGCCCGGAATCTCGACCGCGGGGTCGCGCTTCAGCAGGGTCGGCGGGTGCAGCACGCCGCCGTTGATGATCGAGGCGGCGGCGTTGACCGTGTGCATCGGGCTGACCGACATGCCGTGGCCGAAGGAGATGGTCATGGTGTTGACCTCCCGCCACGGATTCGGCACCAGCGGCCAGCCGTTCTCCGGCAGTTCCAGCGAGGTCGGGCGGGTCATGCCCAGCTTGGTCAGGAAGGACTTCTGGTGCTGCACGCCCAAAGACATGGCCATGCGCACCGACCCGAGGTTCGACGATTCCTGGAACACCTCGGCCACCGTCAGGTTGTGGCGGAAGGGGTGGTATTCGCGGATCGTGAAACGGCCAACCTTGATGTTGTTGATCGTATCGAAGGTGTCGGAGACGCGGATCTTGCCCGAATCCAGCGACATCGCCGTGTTGAAGATCTTGAAAGTGGAGCCCATTTCGTACACGCCGAGCGTCGCGCGGTTGAACAGCGTGTCCGGGTCAAGTCCCGTGGGGTTGTGCGGGTCGAAATCGGGCAGCGAGACCATCGACATGACTTCGCCGTTGCGGACATCGTAGATGATGCCGGTGGCGCCGATGGCGCTGAACTCTTCGATCGTCGTCTGCAATTCCTTCTTCATGATGTGCTGAAGGCGCAGGTCGATCGACAGTTGCAGCGGCTTCGGGTCGGTGGTCAGCCGCTTGTTGAACTGCTGCTCCAGCCCGGCGAGGCCGTTGTTGTCCACGCCGGTGAAGCCGACCAGATGCGAGGTCAGGTTGGAGGCCGGGTAGAAGCGGCGCTCCTCCCGTTCGAAATAGACGCCGGGCAGGCCGAGCCGGAACACCGCCGCCTGCTGCTTGGGCGTCAGGTTGCGCTTGATCCAGACGAACCGCTTGTCGCCGCTGAGCTTGGTCAGCAGGTCCTTGTAGTCCAGCTCCGGCAGGGCGGTGGTCAGCTTGCGCGCCACCTCGTCCGGCCGGCTGATCAGCTTCGGGTCGGCGTAGAGCGACTGCGTGGCGAGCGAGGTCGCCAGCAGGTTGCCGTTGCGGTCCACGATGTCGGCGCGGTTGACCGGCGGGGCGTCGACCTCCGCGGCCATGCGCGGGCGCGGTTCCGCCGCGTGGTTGAACAGCGTCGCGTCCACCAGCTTCACGCCGATGGCGGAGAAGACCACGGCGACCATGGCCGCGGTCACCATCAACCGGTTCCGGCTCTGCTCCAACGCGACCGACAGCGTCGTCCGCGGCTTGGAAGCCGGGGGCGGGACGCTGTAGGCGCCGTGCGCGGGATCGATGCCGGGCGGCGGAACGCTCATCGGTTGGCTCCGAGACGGGCGACGAGAAGACCGATGCTGTCATGCTGGGCCGGGGCGGCCGCGGGGGCGGCCTGGGCCTGCTGCGGCTGCGGACGGGCCGCGGGCGGCGGCGCCAGCGTCCGCGCGGTGACCGGCGGCTTGGTGGCGACCTCCGTCGGCCTTGTGGTCACCGCGGGCGCCGGGGCCGACTTGGCGGCGGAAGGGAGCGGCGGGACCTTGGCCGAGGCGGGCACGATGGCCGAGGGCTTGATCGGGGCCGGCTTGATCGGCGAGGCCGAGGCCGGAATGATCACGCCGCCCTGAACGCCGCCCTGAACAATGGCGCCGCCGCCCACGACGCTGTCCCCGGTGGAGGCCGTCGCCACGTTCGGCGCCTTGCCCGGCGTCTGGTTGCGGACCATCGGCGGCAGCGGGGCCTCCTCCGGCGCGACGGTGGGGGAGGGGCGCATCGGCACGATGTTCATCGCCACGAACTGCCGTGCCTCGGTCGGCTGCAGCGCCAGATGCTCGCGCGACAGAGTCTCGAGACGGGTCGGGTCGTTCAGGAAGCTCCACTCGGCCTTGAGAACCTGGATGGCCTCCTGCTCCACCATGATCTTGCGGTTGAGCGAGCCCAGCTTTTCCTCCAGCTCCTGAACCTCGTAGCTGGTCTCGAACAGGACGAAGCCGGCGGCGGCGATCAGGCCACCCCAGAAAAGTGCGGATTTGTATTTCATGCCGCCTCCTTGCCGGGCGCCGGGTAAGCCGGCGCCGCCGTGCGTTCAGCCGCGCGCAGCCGGGCAGAGCGCGCGCGTGGGTTGCTGTGGGCTTCCTGGTCCGTCGGCACGATGGGCTTGCGCGACAGGGGCCGGAGGGATGGGGAACGCGGGTCCGCCGCAAGGCTCGGCGCGTGGCGGGACGGGGAGGGCGGGGGCGAGGAGCGTTCCTTCAGGAACGTCTTCACTTCCCGGTCCTCCAGCGAATGGAAGGAGACGACGGCGAGACGGCCGCCGGGCTTCAGCAGCGATTCGGCGGCGGCGAGGCCGCGGCGCAGCTCGCCCAGCTCGTCGTTCACATGGATGCGCAGCGCCTGGAAGGTGCGGGTCGCCGGGTCGATGGCGTCGCCCTTCCCCTTC
Organism: Azospirillum formosense; assembly: GCF_013340925.1. Lineage (GTDB taxonomy): Bacteria > Pseudomonadota > Alphaproteobacteria > Azospirillales > Azospirillaceae > Azospirillum > Azospirillum formosense. The sequence goes on along the minus strand of NZ_WHOR01000088.1, from coordinate 584 downwards.
GGCACCACCGACCGTACCACGTCGGCCAGCTGCTTGGTGCGCGCGAACGGGGTGTCCAGACGCGCGGCGACGATGGCGCGGGCCACGCGGCGGGCCATGCGCTCCTCGCCGTAATGGAAGACGATGTCGGCCAGCTCGGCTTCGGTGGCGGTGTTCACCACATCGGCGGCGGTCGGCCCATCGCGTCCCATCCGCATGTCGAGCGGGCCGTCGAATCGGAAGGAGAAGCCGCGCTCCGGCTCGTCGATCTGCGGGGAGGAGACGCCGATGTCCAGCGCCACGCCGTCCACCGATTCGACGCCGTGCTCGGCGAGCAGCCGGTCCATGTCGCCGAATCGGCCTTCGACAATCTCCAGCCGGCCCGGATAGGCGAGGGCGAGCTTACGGCCGCGTTCGATGGCTTCGGGATCGCGGTCGATTCCCCAGACGCGGCAGTCGGCGCGGTCGAGAATCGCGCGGGCATAGCCGCCGGCGCCGAAGGTGCCGTCCACATAGACGCCGCCGTCGCGCGGGGAGAGCGCGTCCACGACCTCGTTCAGCAGGACGGAAATGTGGGGGGAGGCCGGGACGGCGGCGTCTATGTG
>NZ_WHOR01000087.1:0-20504 GCF_013340925.1 Azospirillum formosense | reverse complement strand
GGGTGGGGGCAAGACCCGCAGCTCACCCGCGCGTCAGGCGGATGATCGTCACCATCATGCCGATCGCGTACAGCTCGGCCAGCGGAACGATCCAGGACGGGTGGAAAATGATCGACAGCGGCATGATCAGCAGAAGGATCAGCGCCGGGAACACGAAGTAAGGCGAATTGCAAAAAGCCGGCAGGCCATGCACACGGTCCGAGACATCGTGAGACTCTTCGCCAATCAAACGATCCGCATCACCAACAGTTTGGTCAACCATTCTCTAGCACCCACTGCATCTATGGTCTTTTTGTTCTCCATCTCTTTGGGACGGAGCGGCGTCCCTATAACACAGTTTGCCGCGGTGCGGGCACGACTTCGCGCCGTCTTGCCGGATGGCGAAAACGGCGCGGGAAGTCCTGAATTTTATTGTGGCTTTACGCCGCTTCGGTCAGCGCCAGATGCGGGCGGCGGACCATCGACTGGATGGTGAAGGGCGCGCGCACGCCGCCGCTGAACAACTCGGCGCATTCCAGCGCCTTCAACACCCGCTCCTCCGCCGGCAGGCCGGCCGTGGAGGCGAGCGAGCCCAGCGCGTAGTCGGACCCGCAGCCGATGGCGTGATAGCCGCGCACCGCCTCGCCCACCTGATAGTCGGACTGGATGGAGAAGAGACGCCCCTCGTATCCGACCATGAAGGTGCCGCCGGTCTCCACGTCGTTGGAGCGGTGGGCATAGCCGCCGTCCTTCAGGCAGCCGCGCACGGCGTCCACGAAATCGACGACCATGTAACGGAAAACGTCGGCCTCGGGGTCGCGGTGCGGCGGCTCCAGCCGGTAATGCAGAAGCTGGCCCATGCGGAAGCTGCTGGTGAAGCCGATCAACAGGTCGGCGTTGCGGAACACCTTGGTGTCCGCGCGCACGGTGATGTCCAGGCCGTTCACGCCCGCGCTGTCACCGCCCATCCACACACGATCGCCGTCCACCAAGCCAACAATGCAGGTCATCGCCGTCCTCGTCCCTGAATAAATTCGCCCGAAAGCAGGGACAGGGTGGGCTTTTATGGTTAACGAATTCTTGCGCGGCGGCGGCCCCGAAGGGGGTATTCCGCTTCGGCGCCTCGCTCCAAGCGCAAGCGCGACAATGGTTTAACGGGCCGGCCCGATCGATGGGAGGCGGACCGCCCGCCTGCGGACGCGCCTCCCCCCGACCTTATTCCCGGGGCGCGGCGTGCAGGCGCTTCTGCCCCTGGACGAAGCGGGCCAGCGTGTCGGACAGCACGCCGCGCGGGATCATCGCCTCGATCAGCTGGAAGCGCCCGCGCGTGGCGAAGGCGCTGTCCAGCGCCGCCTTCAGCTCCGCCCGCGTGCGCACGCGGACGCCATCGCCGCCCATGCCCGCCGCCATGTCGGCGAACCGCCAGTCGTCCAGGTCGTTGAAGGCGGATTCGGGCTGGAAGGTGCGCAGCATCTCCCAACTGGCGTTGTTGAACAGGATCACGATGGGGTCGATGCCCAGCCGTCGGCAGTTGCCAAGCTCCCACCCGGTCATCTGGAAGGCGCCGTCGCCGACCACCGTCAGGATGCGCTTGCCGCCCGACACGCACTGCGCCCCGATGCCCGCCGGCACGCCGAAGCCCATGCCCGCGTAATAGCCCGGCGCCATCAGCCCGGCGTCGATCATGTCCATGGCGGTGAACAGGCAGTCGCCCATGTCCGCCGCGATCAGCAGCGGCTCCTGCCCGGCGCGCACGCGGTCGTTGACGGCGCGGGCGATGTCCATCGGGGCGATCGGTTCGCCGTCCGCCTGAAGGCCGGTCGGATAGGCGTGGGGCTCCTTGCCGCGCGTCGTCCGGTCGGACGGCGGCAGCCGCTCCAGCAGCGCGTCCACCAGCCCGCCCAGCGGGATGTCGGCGTAAGTGTGATAGCCCAGCGTCACCGCCCGGTCGAAGGCGTGGATGGTCTTGCGCAGGTCGATCTTGCGCTGGGACACCGCGAAGTTGGTGTCGCTGAGGATGGCGCCGAGCAGGAACAGCCCGTCCGACTCCTCGACCAGCCGGGTGATCTCCGCGTCGCCGGCGACGCCGATGTAGGTGCCGAGCGGCGGGGTCGGCGCGTCGGCCAACAGGCCGCGCCCCATGAAGGTGGTGACCACCGGCACGCCCAGCCGCTGCGCCAGTTCCGCCACCTTGGCCTCCAGCCCGTAGCGGCGGACCTCGACGCAGACCATCAGCACCGGTGACGTGGCCGAGCGCATGGCCGCCAGCACCTCGTCCGCGCAGGCGGCCAGCGCGTCGCGGTCCACCGGCCAGGCGGGGTCGTCGCCCACCGGCTCGACTTCGGCGTTGACCATGTTGCGGGGGATTTCCAGATAGACCGGGCGCGACAGGGCGCGGGCGGCCCCCAGCACGCGGGCGATCTCCGCCGGGGCCTTGGCCGGGTCGTCCAACCGCGCCTGGGCGACGGTGATCTCCTTGAACACCTGGAACTGCGTGTCCAGCGTGCGGCCCTGGTGGTGCAGCAGAAGGCCGGCGTTGCCCTCCGTCGTGCCCGGCGCGCCGGAGATGACGACGACCGGCGACTTCTCGGCGTAGGCGCCGGCCACCGCATTCACCATGTTGAAGGCGCCCGCCCCGTAGGTGACCGCTGCCACCCCTAGAGTGGAGCTGTAGCGCGCCGCCGCGTCCGCCGCGAAGCCCACCGCCGGCTCGTGGCTCAGCGTGTGGAGGGGCAGGATCTGCGTTTCCTCCGCCACCTTGAAGAAGGGCAGGGCGAAATCGCCCGGAATCCCGAACATGGCCTGTGCGCCGCGATCCTTCAGCGCGCGCAGCAGGGCTTCGGCCAGCTTCATGGCCGCTCTCCCGTTCCAATTGGTTTCGCGGGCCGAAAACCCGCACAGGGGGACAGCATCGCCTCCGCCACCGCTCCGCGCAAGAATTGTTTCATTCGAAACAATCCATATGCGCCGGAAATTGTGGAGGGGTGGAGGCCGCGTATGATCCCTCCTCTCCCGCCCCGGGAGAGGGAAGGGGCCCGCGCGCAGCGTGGGAAGGGTGAGGGTGCCGCCAAGGATCGGTGGCTTGATCCTCGCACGACCCTCACCCGCCTGCTTCGCAGGCCCCCTCTCCCGGGGCGGGAGAGGGACTCAATGCCGAACGCGATAGGTCCTTGACGCCTGATGGGCGTCTTTCGGACCGGCGCGCGGCGTGCTACGACTGCCGGCCCGTCCCGACTTTCGAATGATGCCCGCATGTCCGTCGCCGTCCGCTTCGCCCCCAGCCCGACCGGTCTCCTCCATGTCGGCAATGTGCGCCTCGCGCTCGTCAACTGGCTGTTCGCGCGCAAGGCGGGCGGCAATTTCCTGCTGCGCCTCGACGACACCGACGAGGAGCGCTCCAAGCCGGAATACGCGGAGGGGATCGAGCGGGACCTGACCTGGCTCGGCCTGACCTGGGACCGCTTCGCGCGGGAGAGCGACCGTTATGGCCGCTACGACGAGGTGGCCGTGGCGCTGAAGGCCAGCGGGCGCCTCTACCCCTGCTACGAGACGCCGGAGGAGCTGAACCTCAAGCGCGCCAGCCTCGTCTCGCAGGGCCGTCCGCCGATCTACGACCGGGCGGCGCTCCGCCTCAGCGACGCCGACCGCGCCCGGCTTGAAGCGGAGGGGCGCACGCCGCACTGGCGCTTCAAGCTGGAGCACACGCCGGTCGAATGGATTGACCTCGTGCGCGGGCCGGTGCATTTCGAGGGGGCCGCGCTCAGCGATCCCGTGCTGATCCGCGAGGACGGGCGGCCGCTCTACACCCTGACCAGCGTGGTGGACGACGCCGACCTCGCCATCACCCACGTCATCCGCGGCGAGGACCACGTCGCCAACACGGCGGTGCAGATCCAGATCTTCCAGGCGGTTGGCGGAGCGGTCCCGGTCTTCGCCCATCTGCCGCTGCTGACCGACGCGACGGGACAGGGCCTGTCCAAGCGGCTGGGCAGCCTGTCGGTGGCGTCCTTGCGCGAGGAGGAGGGGATCGAGCCGATGGCGCTGGCCAGCCTGCTCGCCAAGCTCGGCACCTCCGACGCCATCGAGCCGCGGCTGACGCTGGACGAGCTGGTGGCCGAGTTCGACATCGCCAAGGTGTCCCGCGCCACCCCGAAGTTCGACCCGGAGGAGCTGCTGCGGCTGAACGCCCGCATCCTCCACCTGCTGCCCTTCGAGCGGGTCGCCGGGGAACTGGCCGCGCTCGGCCTGGATGATGCCGACTCCGCCTTCTGGGAGGCGGTGCGCCCCAACCTGTCGCGCGTCGCGGAGGCCCGCGACTGGTGGGCGGTGACCCACGCCCCGGTCGCCCCGGCGGCCGACGATCCCGCCTTCCTCGCCGAGGCGGCGGCCCTGCTGCCGGAAGAGCCCTGGGACCTCTCCACCTGGGGCACCTGGACGGGTGCGGTGAAGGCGAAGACGGGTCGGAAGGGCAAGGATTTGTTCCTCCCCCTGCGCCGCGCCCTCACCGGGCGGGACCATGGACCGGAATTGAAGAACCTGCTACCCCTGATCGGCCGAACCCGCGCGCAAAAGCGCCTCGCGGGAGAGACGGCCTAGAATCCCTTCTCCCCCCTGGGGAGAAGGTTAGGATGAGGGGGCGGCCGAAAGGCCGGAAAAGCCCTGCAAGGGGCCGGCGTTTCCCCCTCACCCCGATCCTCTCCCCGGAGGGGAGAGGGGGATTTGGAAGACCCCTGACAGGAGACATGGCGCCGTGCCGCTGGACCTCTACAACACGCTGACCCGCCGCAAGGAACGCTTCGAGCCGATGACTCCGGACCGGGTGGGCATGTATGTGTGTGGACCCACGGTCTACGACACCGCGCACATCGGCAACGCCCGCCCGGTGGTGGTGTTCGACCTGCTGTTCCGGCTGCTGCGGCGGCTGTACCCGGCGGTGACCTACGTCCGCAACATCACCGACGTCGACGACAAGATCATCGACCGCTCGCGCGACAGCGGGGAGCCGATCGAGGCGCTGACCAAGCGCACCGCCGACCTCTACCACGCCGACATGGACGCGCTGAACGCGCTGCGCCCGACGATCGAGCCGCGCGCCACGCACCACATCTCGCACATGGTCGCGCTGATCGGGCTGCTGATCGAGCGCGGCCACGCCTATGCCGCGGAAGGGCACGTGCTGTTCTCCGTGCCGTCGATGGCGGAGTACGGGCAGCTCTCCCGCCGCTCGCTGGACGAGATGATCGCCGGCGCCCGCGTCGAGGTCGCCCCCTACAAGCGCGATTCCTCCGACTTCGTGCTGTGGAAGCCGAGCGCCGACGGCCAGCCCGGATGGGACAGCCCGTGGGGCCGCGGCCGGCCGGGCTGGCACATCGAATGCTCGGCCATGGCCAAGGAGCATCTGGGCGTCACCTTCGACATCCACGGCGGTGGGCTGGACCTGATCTTCCCGCACCATGAGAACGAGATCGCCCAGAGCCGCTGCGCCCACGGCGGCGAGCCGCTGGCCCGCTATTGGGTCCACAACGGCTTCGTGACCGTCGAGGGCGAGAAGATGTCCAAGTCGCTGGGCAACTTCTTCACCGTGCACGAGCTGCTGGACGAGTTTCCCGGCGAGGCCATCCGCCTGACGCTGCTGAGCGCCCATTACCGCCAGCCGCTGGACTTCACCCGCGAGGGGCTGAAGCAGTCCAAGGCGACGCTCGACCGCTGGTATCAGGCGCTGCGCGGCGACCCGGCTCCGGCGGACGCCGAACTGCCCTTCGACGTCTTGGCCGCGCTGGAGGACGACCTCAACAGCCCGCTCGCCATCTCGCATCTGCATGAGTTGGCTTCCGCGGTGAATAAGGCGACGGGTGAGGCGGAAAAGGCCGCCGCCAAGGGCGCGCTGCGCGCCGCCGGCGAGGCGCTGGGCCTGCTCCAGCAGGACCCGGAGGCGTGGTTCCGCTGGGCGCCGAAGGGGGCTGCCGCCCTGTCCGACGCCGACATCCGGCAGCGCATCGAGGACCGTCTGGCCGCCCGCAAGGCCAAGAACTACGCCGAGGCCGACCGCATCCGCAAGGAGCTGGCCGATCTCGGCATCGTCCTGGAGGACGGCCCGCAGGGCACGACCTGGAAGCGGGCCTGACGCGCTAACCGGTCCGGCGCGCCATCGCCTCGCGGCCGCGCGCCGGACCGCTTTGCTTCTTCGCTTCTCCCGGCGGGACGCCGTTCATCAGGAAGCGCAGAATCGGTGAGCGGCGAACCAGCCCGTGATGGACCGCCAGCGGCACGAACAGGCCGACGGCGGCGATCGCGGCGAATTCCAGCAGCGGCGGCGCGGTGACGGCGAGCAGGGCGAAGCCGGCGGCCATGACCACCAGATGGTGCAGCAGGTAAATCGTGTAGGAGGCCTGCGACAGCGCCCGCACCCGGCGGCTCTCCGCCGAGAAGAAGGCTTGCGTCAGGCCGAGGACGAAGCGGAAGGCCGACCAGGCGGCGACGGCGCGCAGCGCCTCGTCGAGGAAGCGGACCGGCATGGGCTTCTCGATGCCGACCATGCCGATGTGGATGGCGAAGCACACCAGATAGGTCAGCGCCACGCCCCAGCTCGCCTTGGCGTAGCGCGCCGCGCCGCGCGGCCAATGGGCGATCAGCACCCCGACCGCGAAGAAGCCCGCCGAGATGACGATGCTCACCGCCGTCGAGTTGGTCGGCACCAGCGGCGTCACCAGCCGGTCGGAGATGTTGTCGAAGCCCAGCACCCCCATCATGACGAGGCTGAGCAGGAGCGGCGGCAGCCAGTCCGGCGGATCGGCCAGCCAGCGGGCCACCCCCGGCGCGCGCTCCGCCATCCGCCGGTGCAGCGCGACCAGCAGCGGGTAGGCGAGGCAGAGCGCCAGCACGCTGATGAACAACTCGACCAGGAACCACAGGTGATAGACGAGCCCGCCGCTCCAGAAGGCGGCGGGAATGGTCTGGGTGACGAACTCCCCTGCGGTCAGGCCGGGGTCGACCGCGCGGCTTTCCATCCACAACTGGGCGACGTTCAGCGTCGCCGCCATGGCGACGAGCGGCACCAGCAGGCGCGAGGCGCGCGAGGTCAGAACCGCCCGCGGCCCGTGGCGGCGCAGGCTGTGGGTGATCAACAGGCCGGAGATCAGGAAGAAGGCGGGCATGCGGAAACTGTGGATGAAGTCCGCGAACAGCCCGATCCAGGCGATCCCATCGGGGGAGTTCATCACCCAGTCGTAGCCCGGCGTGTAGATCAGCGCCGCGTGGTAGGGCACGCCGAGGATCATCAGCAGGCTGCGCGCCGCGTCCAGCGCATGATCCCGTGTGCCGCCCAATCCATTCGTTACGCCCGCCGCCGCCATCGCCCACACCTTTCGGGGTCTCTTTCGTTTCGCCTCTCCGAACGAACGCGCCGGGGCATCGTCCGGATGCGCTAGAGGCGGCGGCTCATTCGGGGAACCGACGTGGGGGTAAGCCGTTCTTGCCGGTTGCGCTCCGTCCGCACCGGCGTGCGCCGAGGGTTCACGGCGACGGGGCGAACCTGTTACAAGACCGCTGCGGAGCGCTCGCATTCACGCGGGTGGCGCCGTCGTTCGCGCCCGTATTTCCGCGGGTGGCTTTTGGAGGATTCCGTCATGCTCTGGCTCGCCGCCTACATTGGCAGCGTACTCGCCATCAACTATGCCTTCAGCCTGGCGCCGCATCTGGACCTGGTGTGGTCCTGCTGGGCCGGGTTGATCTTCATCCTGCGCGACATGGTCCAGGTCCGTTACGGCCACTGGTCGCTGGCCGCCATGCTGGTCGCGACGCTGCTGTCCTTCCTGCTGGCCGACCCCTTCGTCGCGACGGCCAGCGTCACCGCCTTCGCGGTGTCGGAACTGATCGACTGGGGCGTCTTCACCGTCACCCGCCGCCCGCTGCGCGACCGGCTGTGGATCAGCGCCGCCCTGTCGGTGCCGGTGGACACGGCGCTCTTCTTCGGCATGCTCGGCATCTGGGACCCGACGGTCTGGGCAGCCAGCCTCGCGTCCAAGCTGGCCGGCGTGTCGGCGGTGTGGATGCTGATGCGCGCCCGTTCGGCCCGGCCGGCAACGGCCTGACGCTGAAGGGTTTGGCAATCGCCGACTCGGCAACCCGCGGGTTCCGCCGCGTCTGTTCCCAGCCGTGCCGGGGATACGTGGCGTCGGCGATTGCCAAAAGGACCGCAGGGCGTCAGGCCACGGAGGTCACGGTCTCGGTGGTCTGGCGGGGACTGGACGCCTCGTCGGGAATCTCGACCAGGAAGATGGCGCCGCGGCCGGGGCGCGACAGCACCCGCACCCGATAGCCGAGCAGCCGGCTGAGCCGCGCCACGGTGGCGAGGCCGAGGCCGAGCCCTTTGCGCCGGTCGCGCTCGGGATTGCCGATCTGGTAGAAGTCCTCGAAGATCAGGTGCAGCCGGTCCTGCGGGATGCCTGGGCCGGTGTCCTGCACCTTGATGGCGGTGAAGCCGCGCGCCTGCCGGCAGGTCACCCGGATGGTGCCGCTGTGGGTGTATTTCAGCGCGTTGCTCAGCAGGTTGCGGACGATCCGCTCCAGCATCGCCGGGTCAGTCGTCACGCGGGCGCCGCCGCAGGTGACGCGGAAGCCCAGGCCCTTGCCGGCGGCCTCCAGCCGGCCCTCCTCGCAGATGCGTTCCAGGAAGACGGGCAGGTCCATTTCGGACAGCTGCGGGCTGATCACGCCGGTTTCCAGCGTGGCGATGTCCATCAGCGAGTTCAGCAGGCGCTGCGTCGCCTCGAACCCGTCGCGGGCGGCGTCCACCAGCTTGCGCAGCCGTGGGCTCTCCGCCTGTTCGCCAATCATGTGCAGATAGATGCCCAGCGTCTGGAGCGGCTGGCGCAGGTCGTGGCTGGCGGCGGCGAGGAATCGCGACTTGGCGGCGTTGGCCTGTTCCGCCTCGGCCCGCGCCACCGCCAGCGCGTCGTAGCTCCTGCGCAGTTCCGCCATGCGGTCGCGGTCCTGAAGCACGGAGTTGACGGTGGCGACCAGAAGCAGGGTGATGATGAGGCCGGCGAACAGCACCGCCCGCGGCGTGGCGCTGGCCACGCTTTCCTCGAAGGTGTGGGTGCCCGACAGGGCCAGCGTCCAGAGGCGCCCGAACACCTCGACATGGAGAATCTCCTGAAAGGCGGCGTCCCGGGCGATCGCGGAGTCGAACATCAGCGAGTCCGTGGTGGTCTCCGTCCCGTCATGGACACGGATGTCCAACAGGTGGGACGCGCTCCGGCCCATGATGCTGCGCATCAGGTCGTGCGCACGGAAAGGGCTGTAGACGAAGCCGAGCAGAGCCTCCCGCCGGTCGGCGGTGGTTGTCAGGGGCAGGCTCTGGTCGTAGACGGGCACATAGATGAGGAAGCCGGGCTGCACGTCCTCCTCGGTTTCCTGGACCAGCCGCAGCCGGGCGGTCGCCGCGGCGGTGCCGCTGATCCGCGCGCGCTCCATGGCGGCCTGACGGGTCGGCTCGGCGTGCATGTCGAAGCCGAAGGCCCGCAGGTTGCGGCTGGCGAAGGGCTCGATGTAGACGATGGGGAAATACTCGGGCCGCTCCCCCTCCGGAGTCACGCGGTAGCTGTAGAAGCCGGCGGCGTGCAGCGCCGCCTCGTGCTGCTCCCGGTCGGGAGCCTTCACGCGCTTGGCGTAGCCGATGCCCTGGATGCCGGGATAGCGGTCTTCCACATGCAGGCCGGTGACGTAGGCCCGCCATTCCGTGCGGCTGACCTGCCCGCCGCCGGCGTCCACCATCGCCACGGCGCCCTGGAGCATCTGTTCATAGGTGTCGAGCCGCGCCGTGACGTCTCCCGCCAGGTCGTGGGCCAGCGCGCGGAAGCGCGCCTCGGCCAGCCGGTGGTTCTGCTCGGTCAGCAGCCACCAGGCGAGGCCGGTCAGCAGCAGCCCCAGCCCGAAGACCACCCAGCTTTCCCAGGAACGGAACAGCCGTCCGTCGGAAACGGCGGCGCGCTTGCGCTTCGGCTCGTTGCGCTTTGGCCCGTTAGGCTTTGACCCATTAGGCTTTGACTTGGGCGGCGCGGCGGGCGCCGGTGGTAAGGGAACGTCCATGCCGGTCCGGCCCGTCACGCCGTGCCGGCGGACTGTTCCCGCAGCACCTTGGTCAGAACCGCCTGGAGATGGGGCGGCAGCACCGGCTTCTGCAGAACGGTCAGCCCGCGGGCGCGGGCGTCGCGCAGCCCTTCGGTGGAGGTGTCGCCGGTGATGATGACGCCCGGCACCTCGGACCCGGCCTCCGCGCGGATGCGGTCGATGGCCTGCACGCCGGTGCGCCCCTCGCGCAGGCGGTAGTCGGCCAGGATGGCGTGGGGCGTTTCCCCGGCGGTGAACAGACGGTCGACGGCCTCGCCCTCGCTCTCGGCGGTGACGACCCGGTACCCCCACATCTCCAGGAGGAGGTTGAGGGCCTGCAGAACCGTCCGCTCGTCGTCGATCACCATGACGAGCTTGTCCTGGTCGTCGTCACCCGCGGGAGTCACTGTGTCCAATCCATCCGTTCAGAAGGGCCGGTGATCATACAGACCAACAGGCATCCGGCCAGAAAAGAGTACCGCACCCGTGAGATGGGCGCCATGCAGAGGGGCGGCTGTGTAGCACAGACGATGGTTTATTCGGTCAGTACATTTGTCCTATTACCTCCATTGCGTGCCTATGGCCGGCGCGGCGAAGTCCCGCATTCCTGGCGGGTGCGATCAAAAGCATTGAGATGGCGAAGCGCATCGTCCATTCTTCCGGCCCTCCGGACAGTCCCCTCCGGACAGTCCTATGACCTTCCTTCGGGCGACCAATATCTTCGGGCGGCGGCAATGACGGGCGAACGCATCCATCTGTACGACACCACGCTGCGCGACGGGGCGCAGACCCAGGACGTGGATTTCTCCGTCGCCGACAAGATCGCCATCGCCCGCGACCTCGACCGGCTGGGAATCGACTATGTGGAAGGCGGCTGGCCCGGCGCCAACCCGACCGACGACCAGTTCTTCGCCGAGGCGCCGGACCTCGCCCGCTCGACCTTCACCGCCTTCGGCATGACGCGCCGTCCGGGCCGCAGCACCGCAAACGACCCGCAGCTTGCCGCCCTGATCCAGTCCAAGGCGCGCGCCGTCTGCATCGTCGGCAAGACCTGGGACTTCCACGTCGACGTGGCGCTGGCCATCCCGCGCGAGGAAAACATCGAGCTGATCGCCGACAGCATCGCCGCGCTGAAGGCCGCCAAGGGCGAGGCGCTGTTCGACGCCGAGCATTTCTTCGACGGCTACAAGCGCAACCCGGCCTACGCCGCGTCCTGCATCAAGGCCGCCTACGAGGCCGGGGCGCGCTGGGTCGTGCTGTGCGACACCAACGGCGGCACGCTGCCCCACGAGATCGACGAAATCGTCCGCCAGGTGATCGGGGAGCACGGCATCCCCGGCGACCGGCTGGGCATCCACTGCCACAACGACACCGAGAACGCCGTCGCCAACTCGCTGGCCGCGGTGCGCGCCGGGGTGCGGATGGTGCAGGGGACGATCAACGGGCTGGGCGAGCGCTGCGGCAACGCCAACCTCGTGTCGCTAATCCCGTCGCTGATGCTGAAGATGGGCTACGACGTCGGCATCAAGCCCGCCGACCTGCCGCTGCTGACCGAGATCAGCCGCAAGTTCGACGAGCGGCTGAACCGCGCGCCGAACCGCCACGCCCCCTACGTCGGCGCCAGCGCCTTCGCCCACAAGGGCGGGCTGCACGTCTCTGCCGTGGAGAAGGACCCGTCCTCCTACGAGCATGTCGAGCCGGAGGCGGTCGGCAACCGCCGGCAGATCGTCATGTCGGACCAGGCGGGCCGTTCCAACGTCATCGCGCGGCTGCGCGAGATGGGCATGGCCGTGGACCCGAAGGACGAGCGGCTGAACCGCCTGCTCGACGTCGTGAAGCAGCGCGACACCGAGGGCTACGCCTACGACACCGCCGAGGCCAGCTTCGAACTGCTGGTCCGCCGCGAGCTGGGCGAGGTGCCGGACTATTTCACCCTGAAGCGCTTCCACGTCACCGACGAGCGCCGCTACAACGCCAAGGGCGAGCTGGTGGTGGAGTCCGAGGCGGTCGTCCGCGTGAAGATCGGCGGCAAGGAGTATCACGAGGTGGCGTCGGGCAACGGCCCGGTCAACGCCCTGGACACCGCGATGCGCAAGGCGTTGGAGCCGCTGTACCCGCTGCTCGACGGGGTGAAGCTGTCCGACTACCGCGTGCGCATCCTGGCGGCGAAGGACGGCACCGGCGCCATGCCGCGCGTGCTGATCCGCTCGCGCAACGGCGACGGGCAGGAATGGTCGACGCTGGGCGTCTCCACCAACATCATCGAGGCGTCGATGGAGGCGCTGGTGGACAGTTACACATTCAAGCTGTTTAAAGGCGGCGCAACACCGCGAAGCTGAGACCAAAGTTCAGATCATGACCTCCGGCAAAGACCCCAACCGGCCCTCCGTCCTGGGCGGCCCGACCATCATCCTCGTGCAGCCCCAGCTCGGCGAGAACATCGGCGCCTGCGCGCGGGCCATGCTGAATTGCGGCCTGACCGAGCTGCGCCTGGTGAAGCCGCGCGACGGCTGGCCGAACGAGAAGGCGGTGGCCGCGGCGTCGGGCGCCGATCCGGTGCTGGACGGGGCGAAACTCTACGACACGACGGCGGAGGCCGTAGCCGACCTGAACGTGGTCTTCGCCACCACCGTCCGCACCCGCGGGATGATCCAGGAGTTCGTCACCCCGCGCGTCGCGGCGACGGAACTGCGCGCCCATGTCGACTCCGGGCACAAGACCGGCGTGCTGTTCGGGCCGGAGCGCACCGGTCTGGTCAACGACGACCTGACGCTGGCTTCAACGCTGATCACCGTTCCGCTGAACCCGGCCTTCTCCTCGCTCAATCTGGCGCAGGCGGTCCTGCTGATCGGCTACGAGTGGTTCCAGACCGGCGAGACCCCGCCCGACCGCGTTCTGCACACCGGCCAGACCCGCCCGGCGACCAAGGCGGAGCTTGTGAACTTCTTCGAGCATCTGGAAGGCGATCTCGACCGCACCGGCTTCTTCACCTCGCCGGAGAAGCGCCCCTCCATGGTCCGCACGCTGCGCAACGCGCTGGAGCGGATGCAGATGACCGAGCAGGAGGTCCGCACCTTCCACGGCGTCGTCGCGGCGCTGACCGGGCGGCGCAAGGGCGAGCCGTAACCTCTTCCCTTCCGGGGCCAATCGCTGCCTATACTGCCCCATGGAATACACCTTGCAGCATATGGACGTTGGCCTCGTCCTGCTCGACGGCGACCGGCGCGTCGTCTCGGTCAACGCATCCGTGGCTCGGATGCTGGGGCGCGACCGTCCGCTGCTGGGGGCCAGCCTGCACGACCTGCATCCGCCGGGCAGCCGTGCCAAGGTGGAACTGCTGCTGGCCGCGGCGCACGACCCGGACTCCCCGGCGGCCGCCAGTTCCATGATGGTGGCCCTGCCGGGGCGGACCATCGTGGTCAAGGCCACCGCCCTGCCGCCGGGCGGCGGCGCCGCGCTGGCCCTGATGCTGTTCGAGGTGAACGGGAAGGCGGTAGCCGAGCCGGCCCCGCCGCCGTCCGCGGACGCGGCGCCCGAACCGGTCACGCCGCTGGTCAAGCTGCCGATCACGACGCGTCAGGGCGTGGTGCTGATCGACCCCGCCGACGCGGTCTATGTGCAGGCCGACGGCCATTACACGCGGGTCCAAACGGCGGACGGCGCCTTCTTCTGCTCGCTCTCGCTGTCGGAGCTGGAAGCGCGGCTGGATGGGCGGCAGTTCGTGCGGGCGCACCGCCGCTATCTGGTCAACCTGCGCCACGCCCAGGCCATCGACCGCAGCGACGGGCGGGCCGCCTTCGTCATGGCGGCTCCCGGCTCCCCCCGCGTGCCGGTCAGCCGGGGCCGGATCGAGCAGCTGAAGAAGTTGTTGGCCCTCTAGCCTTTCTCCTCACGCGCATCAGGGTTGTTCCCGCCGGCCTGTGACATCCCATGCCGGTTGATCCGCCTCAATCGTCCGGCGCCGCCGCAGGCGTAGAACAAAGCCATGGCCGGCGCCCGCATCGGGTGGGTGCCACGATGACGAGGAGATACGGCCATGGCTTTCCAGGACGACGACCGCGCCTATGTGGACCAGCTCGTGGTGGAGTATTACGGCGACCGTCTGACGGCGCTCTCGCCGGAGCGTCTCGCCGCTCTGCACGCCCTGTTCGGCGAGGTGATGTGGCACGAGGGGATCGAGGCGCTGACCCCGCAGCGGCTGAACACGCTGCTGGACTTCACCGAGGAGGAGCTGTCGCACGCCGCCTGAATGGAGCGCCTGAGTGGCAAGAGCGCGAACCGTTCGCGCAGGACTCCCGCCATTCATGCCGTCCGCCCGCCGTTCGTGCAGCGGGTCTTGTTCCTGGACCCGCCTTCCGCGATGAGGGATGTCAATACAACCCACTTCCGCAGGAAGCACGACCGTGGACGCAACCGACACTCCCGACCGCTACGTCTCCTTCAAGGGCATCGACTGCGAGGGCAACTCCCGCCGCATCATCGAGCGCCTGTACATGCACATCGACGACCCGGCCAAGACCAACGCATTCTGGGAACGCTTCCGGGCGAAGCTGGCCGTGGCCGACGACCCGTTGAAGCGTCAGGCGGACGGGCTGTGCCTGCTCTGCGCCAACGTCTATTACATCTCCGACCTCTTCGAGGAATACGAGGACGAGGAAGGTCTGGCCATGCTGCGCCAGCTCGAGGACGAGTGCTGCTGAGGCTTCGTGGCTCGACACGACTCATGGTTTGACAAGGCGCGCCGAATCCGTATAGTGCGCGCCTTCACTCCTGGGAAAGCGGGCGTGCCTCTTGTTTGCGCCCCGTCCGCGGCCTGTTCCGCGGAACTACCGGGACAAAACCAACTCGTGTTCCATCGAGGACCAAAATGGCCAAGCGTCAACAGTCCAAGTACAAGATCGACCGCCGCCTCGGCGTAAACCTCTGGGGCCGTGGCAAGTCGCCGATCAACAAGCGTGAGTATGGCCCGGGCCAGCACGGCCAGCGCCGCAAGAAGCCGTCCGACTACGGCCTGCAGCTCATGGCGAAGCAGAAGCTGAAGGGCTACTACGGCAACATCGGCGAGAAGCAGTTCCGCCGGATCTACGCCGAGGCCGTGCGCCGCAAGGGCGACACCGGCGAGAACCTGGTGGGCCTGCTGGAGCGCCGCCTGGACGCGGTGGTCTACCGCATGAAGTTCGCGCCGACCCCGTTCGCCGCGCGCCAGATCATCAACCACGGCCACATCCTGGTCAACGGCCGCCGCCTGAACATCCCGTCGGCCCAGATCAAGGAAGGCGACACCATCGAGGTGCGCGCCAAGTCCAAGCAGATGGCCCTCATCCTCGAGGCCACCGCCTCGGGTGAGCGCGACACCCCGGATTACCTGGAAGTCGACACGGGCGCCCTGAAGGGCCGCTTCGTCCGCGTCCCGCTGCTGGCCGACATTCCGTACCCGGTCCAGATGGAACCGAACCTGGTCGTCGAGTTCTACTCGCGCTGACCGTTCGGCCCAGCCGACACGCGAAAGGCCGCGCCTCCGGGCGCGGCCTTTTTCGTTTGGGCCTTTTTCGTTTGAGGATGGGCGGTCGGATTGAGTTCCCTCTCCCCTCTGGGGAGAGGGGAGGGTGAGGGGGTTGCGCGACTCCCAAACTTGTCATCAAGCGCAGCCCCCTCGCCGGCCCTCCGGGCCACCCTCTCCCCAGAGGGGAGAGGGCTGGAAGGCGTCATTGAGTACTGTGAAATAGGTTGTAAAGGTTCTGAGCGGTGTTCAAGAACCTTTCTCTGTCGCGGCCAGCGTGGCCCGGCATTCGGCCCGCATGGCCTCGGCATCCCACTCGTCGCCGTCTCCTTCGCTCGGTTCAGGATAACAGTCGATTCCCGGATCGGGCAACGTCGGCGCTGGAGGGACGGCGGAAAGAAAAAAGCCGGAACCCTTGCGGGTCCCGGCCTTAAGGTGCGGGGATCGGGGGCAATCCCCGCGGGGGAGGGGGATCAGGCGTCGGCTGTTTCCAGCGCCGGATAGTCGGTGTAGCCGCGGGCGTCGCCGCCGTAGTAGCTGGCTTTGTCCGGCGTGTTCAGCGCGGCGTTGCGGCGGAAGCGCTCCGGCAGGTCCGGGTTGGCGATGAAGGGCTCGCCGAAGCTCACCGCGTCCGCCGCGCCGGCGGCGATGGCCGCCTCGGCCTGCTCCTTGCTGTAGCCGCCGTTGATGATGAAGGGGCCCTTGAAGATCCGGCGCAGTTCCGCCGCGAGGTGCGGGGCGCCGTCCGGCGGGGCCATGTGGTGGCCCGGCTGGCCTTCGATGACGTGCAGGAAGGCAAGGCCGAAGGGGTTCAGCGCCTCGGTGACGTGGGTGTAGAGCGCCCGCGGATCGCTGTCCGCCATGTCGTTGAAGGTGCCGGTCGGCGACAGCCGGACGCCGACCCGGCCGGGGCCGACGGCGGTGGTCACCGCGTCCACGATCTCCAGCAGGAAGCGCGCCCGGTTCTCCACGCCGCCGCCGTAGCGGTCGGTGCGCTTGTTGCTGCGGTCGCGCAGGAACTGGTCGATCAGATAGCCGTTGGCGCCGTGGATCTCCACCCCGTCCAGCCCGGCGTCGAACACCGCGCGCTTGGCGGCGTCGGCGAAAGCCTTGACCAGACCGGGAATCTCATCGGTCTCCAGGGCGCGCGGGGTGGGGAAGGGCACCAGGCCCTTGCTGGTGTAGGACTCGCCGGCGGCGGCGATCGCCGAGGGGGCGACCGGCAGGGCGCCGTTCGGCTGGAATTCCATGTGGGAGATGCGGCCGACGTGCCAGAGCTGCGCGGCGATCAGGCCACCCTTGGCGTGGACCTCCTCCGCGATGCGGCGCCAGGCGAGCGTCTGCGCGTCGGTGTGGAGGCCCGGCGTGCTGGGATAGCCCTGGGCGGTGGCCGAAACCTGCGTCGCCTCGGTGATGATCAGGCCGGCGGAGGCGCGCTGGCCGTAATACTCGGCCATCAACGGGGTGGGGACGTTGCCCTCGCCCGCGCGGCTGCGGGTCATCGGCGCCATGATGACGCGGTTCGGCAGCTCCATGGAGCCGAGACGCAGCGGCGTGAACAGATCGGCGGTGGTCATGATGCGGTTGCCCTCTCGATTCAAAAATCGGGTCCCAGCTTGAGGCGTCCCAAAGTGGGGTCCGGGGTTCCGCGGGTTGGGCGGCGCCCGGTATGTATGTGGGTACATACTTGCCAGCGCCATCCGGGCTTGTCAAGTATGCGCGTGCATACCTATTATCATTTCAGCCGCCGCACGGATCGGCGGCCAGTGAGAGGGCCTGCATCGTGGACAAGACCGACACCCCGGCCACCGCCCCGGCGATCGACGATGGCTGTTGCGCCGCCGGGGCCGACGCACCCGCGCGCAAGCGCGACCGCGAGGCGACCAAGGGCGTGCTGCTGGACGCGGCCAAGATGGTGTTCGCCGAGCGCGGCTTCGACGCCGCGACCACGCGCGACATCGCCGGCCGCGCGGGCGTGAACGAGCAGCTGATCCAGCGTTACTTCTCGGGCAAGGCCGGCCTGCTGCTGGCCGTCGTGGAACGCTACGGGCGCGAGGAGGGGAGCGGCTGCGCCATGCCGCCGCCCGGCGACGATCTGGAGGAGGATCTGGCGGCCTTCCTGCTGCACCAGCTCCGCCACGCCTGGAAATGCCGCGATTTCACACGGGTGATGCTGGCGCGCGCTCTGGTCGATCCGGACATCGCCAATGAGATGGCCCGCACCCTGTCGGAAAGCCGCATCCCCTGCCTGCTCAGCCGGCTGGAGATTTTCCGCGAACGCGGGGCGATCGCGGCGGACGCCGACCTCGCCCACGTCGCGGCGGGCATCGCCACGCTCAGCTTCGGGCTGGGCTTCCTCGATCAGGTGGTGTTCGGGCGCTGCCCGGACCGCGTCAACGAGGTGGTGCGTACGCTCGCCCACACCATGGCCCACGGCCTCGCGCCGCGGGCCTGAGCCACCTCAATCGGCGCGGCAGGCGGCGGCGGCGCGCGCCTGCTCCGCCCGGCTTCGTTCCGCCCGGGCTTCGGCGCGGGCGGCCCGATGGGTGAACAGGGCGTCCGCCGAATAGAGCGCCAGCGCCACCCAGATGCACACGAAGGCCAGCAGGTGGGAGGAGGTGAAGGCCTCCCCATAGACCGCGACGCCGAGCAGCAGCTGCCCGGTCGGGCTGATGTATTGCAGGATGCCGATGGTCGACAGCTTCAGCCGGGCGGCGCCGACCATGAACAGCACCAGCGGGATGGCCGTCACCGGGCCGGTCAGGATGATCAGCAGGTCGGTGCCCAGCCCGTGCATGCCGAAATTCCCCAGCCCGTGGGCGTTGAGCCACAGCAGATAGGCGATGGCCGGCGGCACCAGCAGCACCGTTTCCACCAGCAGCCCGATCACCGGGTCGATGGCCGCCTTCTTGCGGACCAGCGCATACACGCCGAAGGACAGCGCCAGCGACAGCGCCACCCAGGGAACCTCGCCATAGGACAGGACGAGGCTCAGCACGCCCGCCGCCGCGATCACCACCGCCACGCCCTGCCGCTTCGACAGCCGCTCCTGAAGGAAGGCCATGCCCAGCAGCACGTTGATGATCGGGTTGATGTAGTAGCCGAGGCTGGACTGCACCAAATGGCCGTTGTTCACGGCCCAGATGAAAATGGTCCAGTTGCTGCCGATCAGCGCCGTCGTCACCAGGAAGATGCCCAGCCGCCGCCAGCTTCCCACCTCGCGCAGAATGCCGGACAGGCCGCGCGTCGGCACCAGCCACAGCCCGACCAGCACCACGGTCCACAGCACCCGGTGAGCGACGACCTCCACCGCTCCGACGTTGCCGAGCTGCTTGAAGAAGATCGGCGCCAGCCCACCCCAGATCAGGAAGGCGGTCAGGGCGGCGGCGAAGCCCAGGGTGGCGGGGTTGCGCCCGTCGGCCTGCGGCAAGGAGGGGGAGGGGGTCTGGGCCATGACTCCCCTTTACCATGCCCAAGAAATGGGCGATAGGAACGCCCCCTCATGCCCGCACTGCGCGCCGGGAATGCCGTATTTCCCGCAGGGGTTTTCCGCTCAGCCCCCTCCGCCGCCTGCGGTGCCGCTTCCGCTTCCACTGCCGGTGGGACCCGCGTTCCGGGGCATGGACCCGGACGACCCCGACGAGCCTCGGCCGATCGGGACGTTGGTGCCGACACCCTCGTTGCGGACCAGCGCGCGGGCCTCGCGCAGCCGGCTCACGCAGCCGTCCGGGTCGCCTTTGCCGGCGGCGGACCGCGCCTCGCCCAGCAGGCCGCGCAGCCGGTCCTTCTGCTCGCCGGTCAGGGCGGTGTGGTTGCGCCCGCCGGCCACCACCTTGTCGCCCAGAAACAGATCGGAGAAGCGGGACACCTCGTCCCGGCAGGCGGTCAGCCGCTCCTGCTTGGGAACCGTTCCGTCCTGCCCCTGCGCCAGAGCGGGAAGAGCCATCAGAGCCAGCAGCGCCGCCGCTGGAAACACGCGCCTGTCCATGACCGGGCCTCCTTTTCCGTGCCGACACCTCCGCAGGTTCGTCGATGGAAAAACAAGGGCGGGCCGGGACCTGTTCCGCCAAAGGAAAAGGGCCCCGCGGTGGCGGAGCCCTTTGTCACACGTCTGCGGCGCGGATGGCCGATCAGGCGTTGGCGCCCGTCGCGACGCCCTTGTCGGCCAGCAGCGACTGCAGCTCGCCCGACTCGTACATCTCGCGCACGATGTCGCAGCCGCCGACCAGCTCGCCCTTGACGTAGAGCTGCGGGAAGGTCGGCCAGTTCGAGTAGTCCTTCAGCCCCTGGCGCAGGCCCGGGTCCTCCAGGATGTTGACGCCCTTGAACTTCACGCCGACGGTGCTGAGCACCTGGACGACGGCGGCGGAGAAGCCGCACTGCGGGAAGACGGGCGTGCCCTTCATGTACAGCACGACATCGTTGCCCTTGATGTCCTGCTCGATGCGATCCTTGACGTTCTGGTCAACCATGTCTCTCGGCCTTCTTACGATGTCATCGTGACTTGCGGGGATGCCGTCCTACACGCCTTCCGGCACGGCGGTGGTCAGGGCCAGGGCGTGCAGCTCCCCGCCCATCTTGCCCTGGAGGGCGGCGTAGACCATCTGGTGCTGCTGCACGCGCGACTTGCCCTTGAAGGCGGCGGAGGTGACCAGCGCGGCGTAATGGTCGCCGTCGCCGCGCAGGTCGGCGATCTCCACCGTCGCGTCCGGGATGCCTTCCCTGATGAGCTTCTCGATCACCGCGGCTTCCATCGCCATGGCCGTCATCCTGTTCCGTCAAACCCTGCCCATGCGGGCGCTGCCCGTATAATTAGGCGGACCGGCCGGGTTTGTCACCGGAGAAGCGACGACATTCCGCGGTGCGAAGGGTTTGGTGGTGATTGCCCCCCATCAAGCCTTGCCCCCTCCCTAAC
>NZ_WHOR01000086.1:0-20762 GCF_013340925.1 Azospirillum formosense | reverse complement strand
TCCCTAACCCTCCCCTGCGTCAGCGGGGGAGGGCCGGGGAGGGGGCCCGTCGCAACCACTCAAGTACGGGAGCGGCTTACTTCGCCGCCCACTTGTTGAAGCGCTCGGTCAGGCGGTCGATGTTCTCCAGCCAGAAGGGAACGCTGATCTCGACCGCGTTCTTCATGTTCTCCGGAGCGGTCGGCAGATCCTTCAGGACGGCCGGGGCCAGCTTGGACGGGGCGTCCTTGTTGGAGGTGCCGTAGGCGATGTTCTCGGACAGCTTCGCCTGGTTCTCCGCCTTGCCGACGAAGTCGAGGAACTTGTAGGCGGCCTCCTTGTTCGGGCTGCCCTTCAGGATCACCCAGCTGTCGATGGTGTAGAGCGCGCCGTTCCACACCATGCCGAAGTTCTTCTTCTCGGCCTTGTTGGCGGCGTCGATGCGGCCGTTGTAGACCGAGGTCATCGCCACCTCGCCCGAGGCCAGGAGCTGCGGCGGCTGGGCGCCGGCCTTCCACCAGACGATGTCGTTCTTGATGGTGTCCAGCTTCTTGAAGGCGCGCTCCAGGCCCTCTTCGGTGCCCAGGACCTTGTAGACGTCCTTCGGCGCGACGCCGTCGGCCATCAGGGCGATCTCCAGGGTCGTCTTGGCGCCCTGGCGCAGGCCGCGCTTGCCCGGATACTTGGTGGTGTCGAAGAAGTCGGCCCAGCTCTTCGGCGCGTCCTTCAGCTTGTCCTTGTCGTAGCCGAGCACGAAGTCGTACACGATCGCGCCGACGCCGCAGGCATCGACGGTCTGCGGCAGGTAGGCCTGCTCGCCGCCGATCTTGCTGAACTCCATCGTCTCGAACAGGCCCTCTTCACAGCCGACGGCCAGCTCCTCGCTCTCCACCTGGACGACGTCCCAGGTCGCCGCACCGCCCTGCACCTTGGCGCGCAGCACGCCGATGCCGCCGTCCCAGGACTCGTCGTTCATCGGGGTGCCGGTCTTCTTGAACGGCTCGAAATAGACCTTCTTCTGGGCTTCCTGATAGGCGCCGCCCCAGGACACGACCGTCAGGTCGCGGGCCTGCGCGGCGGTGGCCAGCGCCACACCGGCGGTGAACGTCGCAAGGAACCCAACTGCCACCTTAAGCTTCGACATCGTCCCCGTTCCTTCATTATGTGTGGTTGCGTCAGGAGGTGGTGCGCGCCCCCGGTCCCCCCTCCCGGAGAGACCGGACGGACGGGTCGCTGCCGATCACACCGGATCGAGCGCCCGGCAGTCCTCGGGGCGGAAGCCGATGGACACGCTCTGGCCGTGGCTGAGACCCGCATGGGCGCCCGGCGGCAGCTTGACCATGAATTCCCCGTTGCCGGCGACCTTCAGCACGGCCAGAGCGTGGTCGCCGAGATAGATGGTGTCCTGCACATGGGCGGGCAGGGCGTTCATGCCGTCCGGGGCCTGCCCGTCGGTAAGGATGCTGATGCGCTCCGGCCGGACCGACAGCGCGGTGGGGGCCCCGGCACCGGCGACGTTGATCGCCTGGGCCACGACCGAACCGCCCGACGCCAGCGCCACCCGGCAGAAGCCCTGTTCGATATTCTCGACGGTGCCGCTCAGAACGTTGTTCTCGCCGATGAAGTTGGCGACGAAGCTGTTGACCGGGCGTTCGTACAGCGCGTCCGGCTTGTCGATCTGCTGCACGATGCCATCGTTGAACACAGCGATGCGGTCCGACATGGTCAGCGCCTCGCTCTGGTCGTGGGTGACGTAGACGACGGTGATGCCCATCGTCTCGTGCAGTTGCTTGATCTCGAGCTGCATGTGCTCGCGCAGCCGCTTGTCCAGCGCGCCCAGCGGTTCGTCCATCAGTACGAGCTGCGGGTTGAAGACCAGCGCGCGGGCCAGCGCCACGCGCTGCTGCTGGCCGCCCGAGAGCTGGCCGGGATGGCGGTGCGCCAGGGTCTCCAGCTTGATCATGCGCAGCGCCGAGCGCACCCGCTCCTTCACCTCCGCCCGCGGCATCTTGCGCACGGTCAGCGGGAAGGCGACGTTCTCCTCGATCGTCAGGTGAGGGAACAGCGCGTAATTCTGGAAAACCATGCCGATGTCGCGCTTGTGCGGCGGCATGTTCTTGATCGGCCGGTCGGCGAGGTAGATCTCGCCATGGGTGGGGACCTCGAAGCCGGCCAGCATCATCAGCGTGGTCGTCTTGCCCGAGCCCGAGGGGCCGAGCAGGGTGACGAACTCGCCCTTCTTGATGTCGAGGTCGAGGTTCTTCACCACGAGGTGTTCGCCGTCATAGGTCTTCTGGACCCCGACGAAGCGCACCAGTGCCTGTGCGGTCGTGACCATGCCGCCGTCCATCATCCTCCCCCCGTCCGAGGTGTCCCGAGCGTGGTCCGGGGCCAGGGTTGCGTTCCCGACACAGGACCTATGCAATGGGTCAGACGGTATACCCGTTTAATAAATTCGACAAGCCCGATGCTCGCATTGTGATCAATTCAACGGTCCGGCATGGGTCTGACGAAATTTTGTGCATCTGCGAAGGCCGTGCACGCGGTTTGAACGGGAGTTTGCTCCTTCCTTGACCGCTTGAAAACCCAGACTTTGGGAGGTTTGGGGTCCGGACCGGCGATTTTCCCCGAGTCGCCGTTCACGCGCCGGGGATGGGTGGAACAAACGGAACGATCCGCTCCACGAGACCGGTGAATTTTTTCACCAGGGGCGAACTTTCGTTGCTCCGTTGGGCCAGTTGCAGGGTGGTGACGGCGTCGGGCGTGTCGAGCGGCCGGTACACCACGCCCTCCAGCGCCACCTGCCGCAACTGACCGGGAAGAATCGACACGCCCAGCCCGGCGGCGATCAGCCCGATGATGGTGAAGGCCTCGCGCGCGTCCTGGGTCACGTTGGGGCGGAATCCGGCGGCGGCGCACAGGGCGAAGACCTGCTCGTGCGTGCTGGTGCCGAAATCGGCAGGGTAGAAGACGAAGGGCTCGTCGCGCAGGGCGGCCAGCGGAACGACCTCCCGCCCGGCCAGCGGATGGTCGGCGCGCATCACCGCCAGCAGCGGCTCCCGCACCACGTCGTGGAAACGGAAGGAGTCGGGCTCAGGGACGAAGCGCGGCTCACGGATGAACCCGACGTCGAGCCGGCGGTCGGCCAGCGCCGTCAACTGCTGCTTGGACGGCAGCTCGACCAGGGTCAGATGCACGTCGGGGTGGGCGCGGCGGTAGGCGTCGATGATCCGCGGGACCATCGGCAGGAAGGGCGCCGCCGCGGTGAAGCCGACGCGCAGCTCGCCGACCTCGCCCTTGGCGGCGCGGCGGGTCAGCACGGCGGCGCGCTCCGCCCGCGCCAGGATCTCCCGCGCCTCGCCCAGCAGGAGCTGGCCGGGCTCGGTCAGCTCGACCCGGCGCTTGGTGCGCTCGAACAGGCGGGCGCCCAGCTCGGCCTCCAGCGCCTGGATCGACTGGCTGAGCGGCGGCTGGCCGATGCCCAGCCGGGCGGCGGCACGGCTGAAATGCAGCTCCTCGGCGACGGCGACGAAATGGCGGAGATGGCGCAGGTCCATGGCATGGTCTTATATGAGGATCATATTAAAGTCCCCTGATAAATGTATTTGAACCATGAAAGCGACCGCGCCATGTTGGGGCGCATCGGACCTAGGGAGATTTCAAACATGGCCGCCAAGACCGGAGCCGCCTCCGCCAAGCTCGCTTCCTTCGCCTGGGAAGACCCGCTGCTCCTCGACGAGCAGCTGACCGAGGACGAGCGGATGATCCGCGACGCCGCGCGCAGCTATTGCCAGGACAAGCTGCTGCCGCGCGTGACCGAGGCCAACCGGCACGAGATCTTCCACCGCGAGATCATGAACGAGATGGGCGAGCTGGGCTTCCTCGGCTCGACGATCGACGGCTACGGCTGCGCCGGCGTCAACTACGTCTCCTACGGTCTGGTCGCCCGCGAGGTCGAGCGGGTGGACAGCGGCTACCGCTCCGCCATGTCGGTGCAGTCCTCGCTGGTCATGCACCCGATCTACGCCTACGGCAGCGAGGCCCAGCGCGAGAAGTACCTGCCGAAGCTCGCCACCGGCGAATGGATCGGCTGCTTCGGCCTGACCGAGCCGGACGCCGGCTCCGACCCCGCCGGCATGAAGACCCGCGCGAAGAAGGTCGCGGACGGCTACATCCTCAGCGGCGCGAAGATGTGGATCACCAACTCGCCGGTCGCCGACGTCTTCGTCGTCTGGGCGAAGACCGACGAGGGCAAGATGAACGGCTTCGTGCTTGAAAAGGGCATGAAGGGCCTGTCGGCGCCGAAGATCGAGGGCAAGTTCTCGCTGCGCGCCTCGGCCACCGGCGAGATCGTCATGGACGAGGTCTTCGTTCCGGAGGAGAACCGCCTGCCGAACATCGAGGGCATCGTCGGCCCGTTCGGCTGCCTGAACCGCGCCCGCTACGGCATCGCCTGGGGCGCCATGGGCGCCGCGGAGTTCTGCTTCCACGCCGCCCGCCAGTACCAGATCGACCGCAAGCAGTTCGGCCGCCCGCTGGCCGCGAACCAGATCCCGCAGCTCAAGCTCGCCAACATGCAGACGGAGATCGCGCTCGGCCTGCAGGCCGCGCTGCAGGTCGGCCGCCTGCTCGACGCGGGCAAGGCCGCGCCGGAGATGATCTCGCTCATCAAGCGCAACAACTGCGGCAAGGCCCTGGAGATCGCCCGCGTCGCCCGTGACATGCACGGCGGCAACGGCATCGCCGACGAGTTCCACGTCATCCGCCACGTGATGAACCTGGAGGCGGTGAACACCTACGAGGGCACGCACGACATCCACGCGCTGATCCTGGGCCGCGCCATCACCGGCATCCAGGCCTTCGCGTGAGGTGATCGTTGAAGCCCTCTCCCCTCTGGGGAGAGGGTGGCCCGAAGGGCCGGTGAGGGGGATGTGCACGGCGGAAGATCCGGTACAAGCAAAACCCCCTCACCCTGACCCTCTCCCCAGGGGGGAGAGGGGAAAACAGTTGAATTTATAGGGATGTAGAGCATGCCCGGCCCGCTTTCCCATGTCCGTGTCCTGGAACTCTCCCGCGTGCTCGCCGGACCGTGGGCGGCGCAGACGCTGGCCGATCTCGGCGCCGACGTCATCAAGGTCGAACGGCCCGGCGCCGGGGACGACACGCGCGCCTGGGGTCCCCCCTGGGCCGGGGAGGAGTCGGCCTATTTCCTCTCCACCAACCGCGGCAAGCGGTCGATCACCATCGACTTCGAGCGCCCGGAGGGCCAGGAGCTGGTGCGCAAGCTGGCCGCCCAGGCCGATGTCGTCATCGAGAACTTCAAGGTCGGCGGGCTGGTCAAGTACGGGCTGGACTATGACAGCCTGAAGGCGATCAATCCGGGCCTCGTCTACTGCTCGATCACCGGATTCGGGCAGGACGGCCCCTACGCCAAGCGCGCCGGCTACGATTTCATGATCCAGGGCATGGGCGGGCTGATGAGCATCACCGGCCAGCCCGACGCCGAGGCGGGCGGCGGTCCGGTCAAGGTCGGCGTCGCGGTCACCGACGTCTTCACCGGCCTCTACGCCACCATCGGCGTGCTCGGCGCGCTGGCCCACCGCGACCGCACGGGGGAGGGGCAGTGGGTGAACCTCGCCCTGCTCGATGTCCAGGTGGCGGTGCTGGCGAACCAGGCGATGAACTATCTGGTCGGCGGCAAGGCGCCGCAGCGGCTGGGCAACGCGCACCCGAACATCGTGCCCTATCAGGCCTTCGCCACGCTGGACGGCCACATCATCCTGGCGGTCGGCAACGACGGTCAGTTCGCCAAGTTCTGTCAGGTCGCCGGGCGTCCGGAGCTGGCGCAGGACCCGCGCTACGCCACCAACCCGGCCCGCGTCGCCAACCGCAAGGAGCTGGTGCCGATCCTGGAGCTGCTGC
Source organism: Azospirillum formosense (assembly GCF_013340925.1). GTDB lineage: Bacteria > Pseudomonadota > Alphaproteobacteria > Azospirillales > Azospirillaceae > Azospirillum > Azospirillum formosense. Next base: position 14,861 of record NZ_WHOR01000086.1, on the reverse strand, counting down.
TGGAGCAGCGGACCAGCCGCGATTGGCTGTCGGCGCTGGAGGCGGTGGGCGTGCCCTGCGGGCCGATCAACGACGTGTCGCAGGTCTTCGCCGACCCCCACGTCCAGGCCCGCCACATCCACCAGGACCTGCCGCACCCGACCGCCGGGTCGGTGCCGACGGTGGCGAGCCCGATCCGCTACTCCGCGACCCCCATCGAGCACACGGTGGCCCCGCCGACGCTCGGCCAGCACACCGACGCCGTGCTGGAGGAGGCCCTGGGCCTATGCGCGGCGGACATCGCCGCCCTGCGGGAGAAGGGCGTGGTCTGAACCGCGCGCGCCCGTCATTTTGCCGCCCCGATTCCATCCCTCCCCCCGCCGCGTGCGGGGGGAGGGATTTTTTGCGTGAACCGAGATGATCGCCTCCAGCACCCCGTCCTCCGCCGCCACCGACACCCGCCTGGGCATCCTTCTGATGCTTCTGGGCATGTCGCTGTTCACCATCAACGACGCGCTCGGCAAGTGGCTGGTCGCCGACTATCCGGTGGCGATGCTGCTGGCCATCCGCAGCCTGTTCGGCGCGATGCTGCTGGCCCCGCTGATCCTGCGCGAGGGGGTGCGGTCGGTCTTCGCGGTGAAGCGGCTGCCGTTGCATCTTCTGCGCGTCGGCTGCGTGGCGGGGGAGGTCGCCTGCTTCTACTGGGCGGTGCGGTCGTTGCCGCTCGCCAACGTCATGACCATCTACATGGCCGCCCCGCTGATCGTCACCGCCCTGTCGGTGCCGCTGCTCGGCGAGAAGGTGGGCTGGCGCCGCTGGGCCGCGGTGGTGGTCGGCTTCGCCGGGGTGGTGATCGTGCTGAACCCGACCGGCCAGTTCGATGTGGTGCCGTCGCTGGTCGCCCTGTTCGGCACGCTGGTCTTCTCCACCGGCCTGATCTCCACCCGGCTCCTGCGCGATTCGAGCAACCTGTCGCTGGTCAGCTTCCAGACCTTTGGCACCGGCCTTCTCGGCAGTGCGGCGCTGCCGCTGGTCTGGGTGCCGCCGCCGGGGCTGGACTTCCTGCTGCTGGGGGCGCTGGGCGTCACGGCGCTGATCGGGCACGCGGCGATGAACCGCTCGCTCCAGCTCAGCCCGGCGGCGGTCGTGGTGCCGTTCCAGTATGTCTCGATCATCTGGGCGGTGGTGCTGGACCTGCTGGTCTGGGGCACGGCGCCGACCCTGCGCATCATCGTGGGCGCGCTGCTCATCATCGGCAGCGGTCTGTTCGTCTTCCACCGCGAGCAGGCGCTGAACCGCGGCGCGGCGGCCGAGGCCAACGCCAGCGGCGGCCCCGGCGCTTAAGAATAGGGCGCCTAGAGCGGGAAGAAGCGCGGCTCCAGCCGGACGGTGACCGGCTCCACCGGGGTCCAGCCGAGGCGCGCGATCACCGCGTTCGATTCCACCGCCCGGCGGCCCGGTCCCAGCGACCATGTGATGTGGTAGTTGCCGCCGCCGGGGCGCTCGGTCGTCCCGGCGATGGCGACGATCAGCGCCTGAACGCCTTCACCGTCGTCGGCCAGCCCGAGGACCGTTCCCCCACGCTCCGTGGGCAGCGGGTGTCCCGCTCTGACGCCATGGGCAAGCGTGACGTGATGGGCGACGGTGTGGGCGTAGCGCGCCGGGAACCGCGCCAGCAAACGGGCGCGCTCGGCCTCCGGCAGCGCCCAGCCAACATACCCTCTGCTCCGACCCATGCGGTCTCCCGGAAGCCCCCCAGCGCCGTTCAGCGGCGCCCACCCCGCAAGATGTCGTCCATAACCTGGTTGGCCTCCGCCGGTCCGGCAATCAGCTCGATCATGCGGATGGCGGTGTAGCCGGTCCGCGCGTCGCCGATGCCGTCGGCCAGCGATTGCCGCGCCGTGCCGGTCAGCGAGGCCGTGGTCTGCTGGGTCACGCTCTTCAGCTCGCCGCGCAGGCCCAGCGTGTCGGCGATGGTCGAGCATTTGCGCAGGGCGCGCGCCTGATTCTCGGCCTGCGCCATCCGCGCCGTGTCGGTGCCGGGGACCAGCGTCTCCACCGCGGCGAGGATTTCGGTGTCCGCGCCGTCGAGCACCTGGGTGCGCACCAGCTCGTGCACCGAGTTCCGGATGATCTTCAGCCGCTGGTCGAAGTCCTTGTTGCGGCTGTGCTCCATGGCGTTGCGCGTGGCCTCCAGGCTGGCAACCAGATCGACCGCGAGGGTGGCGGCGGCCATGCGGTCCACCGTGCCGCCCGAGGCCGAGGCGACGCCGCGCGACCGCTCCTCGATCTGCGCCACCACCGTGCCGCCAAGGTCCAGAAAGAGCGCGGCGCGCTCGCTGGACTTCTGGCCCAGGTCCATGTCCCACAGGCTGCCCAGCAGGATCGACGGGTCGGACAGGCGGGCCGCGGCCAGCAGGATGAACAGCTTCAGTGCCTCCGGCCGCGCGCGGGCGACCTGCCGCCCGATGGCCTGGATGCCGTCCAGATGGTCCTTGTGCAGCTTCTGGATCGGCTTGGGCGACAGAACGGCCTTCAACTCGGCCACCGGCTGGGCGACGGTCAGGATGCGGGCGATGTCCTCGATGGTGCGGACCCGGTCGGGGTTCAGGCGCAGCCCGAGATCGTCGGCGAAGCGCCCTGTTTCCGTCTGCTCCCGGATGTCGGCCACGGCGGCGGCGGCCATGGACCAGAAGGCGCGGGCCTTCTCCGCCTGCTGGACGCCGCCCGGAGCTCCACCCAGAGCGGCATCGACGCCACGCAGCCGCTCCTTGCCGATCTGCCCCTCGACCAGCGGCCAGAGGGCGTTGACCACCCCGCGGTCCAGCTTGTTCAGGGGGGCGGGCTGGTCGCCGCCGGGAAGTTGGAACAGATCCTCGAACGGCTCGCAGAACAGCCGCTTGAAGGTCGCGCGCCTCCTGGGCCTCACCTCCGCCAGACGCGGGCGGATCAGCGAGAAGGTGTGCTGCACCTCGGGATGGTCGCCGATCTGCTGCAGCAGTTCGACCACCTGCCGGAACCGGGCCTCGTCGATGTCCAGAAGCTTGGTGCCGAGGCTGAGGAGGGCTTTGGGGTCCGTGGTCATGGTCAGGCCGCCTTCCCCTTGATCGCCTCGATCCGCATCACGAGGTCCGTGTCGAGCTGGCCGCTGCGCCAATCCACATAGGCGCGCACCGTGCGGCGGTTCGCGGCCAGCAGCCCGTCGGCCAGCAACGCATGGTCGGACTTCTCCTCGTCCCTGGGCAGCAGGGGCAGCACGCGGAACAGCTCGTGCACGGTCATGTCCTGTTCGTGCTTGCTCCGGCTCTGCGCCTCCGCCCAGCTCGTCATGATGAAGTCCCAGCCGTCGAGCAGCCAGGACAGCCGGGTGGTCGACTTGCGCACCAGCGTGCGCTTGGTCTCCCACTGGCGCAGCAGCAGTTCGAAGGCCGCGACCGACTGGTCGAGCTGGTTCACCACGTTGCGGACCTGATTGAGCGTGTGCTCCGCCACCTCGGCGCAGAAGGTGCCGATGGGGGCGGTTTCCGACACGCTGCCGTTCGCCCAATCGGTCATGCTGTCGCGGAACTGGAGCAGGTCGCGCGCCAGACGGCGCAGCCGCGCCGGCTTCGGCGACGTGGCGATGCCCACCGGCTCCATGAAGGTCGCCAGCTCGGCCACCCGCGCGTACAGCTCGGTCGGTTCCAGGGCGAGACTCTTCGCCGCCTTGGTCATGTAGCTGCGGGTCAGCTGCTCGCCCTTCTCGGAGCCGAGACCGGCGCGCAGGATGTCCGTCGACTCCAGCCCGACCGCCTTCAGCACCTCGACGATGAGCTGGTAGTTGATGAGCAGCCGCTGCTCGTCCTCGTCGCGGAGTGCCGCCTCCGCCGCCTCCACGGCCAGCGGCCCGGCGAGGCCGCAGCGTGCCGCCTGGAGCACCGCCTTGCGGATGTCGTCCGGCGAGCAGCCGTCCGCCTTGCGGATCAGGTCCTGCAACATGCGGTCGTGGACGGTCATCGGGAAGGCGAGCGGCAGGCCCTTCCACGGCACCACATAAACGCCGTGCCCGTCCGACAGGTTGGGGATCAGAACCTCCAGCTTGTCCCGGTCATCCTTGCGCACCCGCGTCTGCGCCAGCACCGGGGTGGTGAAGGCCACGGCGGCGCCGCGCTCCTCGAAGGTGGAGGGAGCAAAATTTGTAAGTGAACGCATGGTTCTCGGGTCGGGAGGGAAGTGGAAAGCCGCGCGGTACCACCCCTAGCCTGATTCGCTCAATTTTTCGTTAAATCCGCACAAGATTGGCCTCGTCTCTGCCCTTTGGAGGTAAGGCGTCACACCGCCGGTCATTTGCCCGTTATTCAGCCAGAGGGTGCGGTGCAGGCAGACAGGGGGGCGCGGCGGATGGCCGTGGTGAAGTGGATCGGCTACGGCCTTTTGGGGCTGGTGGTGACCGTGGCGGCGGGCATCGGCATCGCTCTGGCCGTCTTCGACTGGAACGACGCCCGCGGCTTCATCGCCCGGCAGGCGTCGAAGGCGCTGAACCGCGAGGTCGCCATCGACGGCGATCTCAACGTCCGGTTGGGGAACCCGCTGCGCATCCGCGTCGAGGGGCTTCGGGTCGCCAACGCGGAATGGAGCGACGACAAGACGATGGCGGAACTGCGGGTTCTGGACCTTCAGCTTCGCCCCTGGCCGCTGCTGCGCGGTGACTTCGAATTCCCGGAAATCCGCCTGTCGGGTCCCAAGCTGATTCTGGAGAAGAACCGCGAGGGCGCCGCCAACTGGAATTTCGGCGGGCCGGACCCGCGCAAGGAAGCGGCGAAGGAGACGGTGAAGCCGGAAGACCGCACCGATCTGCCGATCATCGAGACGCTGGTGGTCGAGGAGGGGCGTATGCGCTTCCGCGACCCGATCCGCAAGATCGACATCGACAGCGGCATCAACACGGCGGTCGGCGGCAACGGCGACCAGGAGGTCCGGCTGGACGGCAAGGGCGACTTCGCCGGCAAGCCCTTCACCCTGACGGCGGCGGGCGGCTCGCTGGAGTACCTGCGCGACGATCCCAAACCCTATCCCCTGCGCGTCGAGACCGCCATCGGCAAGACCCGGGGCAAGATCGAGGGCTCCATCGCCGAACCGGTGAAGCTTCAAGGGGTGGACCTGTCGGTGGAACTGCGCGGCGACGATCTGGCCGACGTCTTCCCGATCCTGGGCATTCCCGTTCCGACGACGCGGCCCTACGCCATCTCCGGCCATCTCGGGCGCGAGGGCGACGTCTGGCGGTTCGAGGGGATGAACGGCAAGGTCGGCGAGAGCGACCTGTCCGGTCGGGTGGCGGTGGACCTGGGCGGCGAGCGCCCCCGGATCACCGGCGACCTGACCTCGCGCAAGCTGGCGGCGATTGATCTGGCGGGCTTCATCGGCGCTTCGCCGGAAGGCCGCGGCGACTACCCGACCAAGGGGCGGGAGCGGATCATCCCGGCCACCGAGGTCCCTCTGGAGAAGCTGCGCACCGCCGACATGGACGTGAAATTCCGCGGCGAACATGTGGAGGCGCCCTTCTCCACATTGGACGACCTCGACGCCCGGGCGAAGCTGGAGAACGGGCGGCTGGTGCTGGACCCGCTGTCGCTCGGCGTCGGCGGCGGGCGGATCGCCGGGACGGCGATGCTCGACGGCGGGCGCAAGACCCCGGCGCTGGACGTGAATCTGGACGTCCGGCAGATCAAGCTGGCCCGGCTGTTCCGCGAGACGGCCTTCGCGCAGGAGATGGGCGGCACGGCCAGCGGGCGCATCCAGCTCAAGGGGCAGGGGAGCACGGTCGCCAACATCCTGGGCGCCTCCGACGGCAAGCTTGGCGTCGCGGTGGACGGCGGGCGGATCACCAGCTACGCGGTCAAGGGGCTGAAGACCAACATCCTGGAGACGCTGGGCGTCGTCCTGTCCGGCGACAAGCCCTTGCCCTTCAACTGCCTGGTCGCCGACGTGACGGTGAAGAACGGGCTGGTGGAAAGCCGCGCGCTGGTGCTCGACACGCCGGAAACGCTGGTGACGGCGGACGGCACGATCAACCTGCGCAGCGAGGCGGTGGACATGACCGTGCTGGGGCGTGCCAAGAGCCCGCAGATCTTCGCCACCCATGTTCCGGTCCATGTCCGCGGCACGCTGGGGGCGCCGGACATCGGGGTGAACGCCACGGAATCGGCGGCCCGCGGCGCCGCGGCGGTGGCGCTGGGCGTCCTGCTGACTCCGCTGGCGAGCGTCCTGCCTTTTCTTGACCCAGGCAGTGACGAGCAGCCACACTGCGGTGAACTTGTCCGGAACGCCCGGTCGCCGTCGAACGCCAACACCGGCTCCAGCGGGGCCGGCAAGGGGCGCGACGCGGCTCCCTCGGGCTCCCCGTCGGGCAAATCGCAGTAACGACGCACCAACAATTCCCCAAAAAGGGCTGCATGACGCTCGACCAGGGACTCGCCTTCGGCATCATCGGCGCGGTGATCGCGCTGCTGATCTGGGACAAGCTGCGCTACGATCTCGTCGCCATGCTGGCGCTGCTGGCGGCGGTGGCCGTCGGGATCGTCAAGCCAAAGGACGCTTTCGCCGGCTTTTCCGACGACATCGTCATCATCGTCGGCTCCGCGCTGGTGGTCAGCGCCGCGGTCGGCCGCTCCGGCATCGTCGAGGAGGTGATGCGCCCCCTCAGCGCCCGCATGAAGACCGTGCCGGCGCAGATCATCGTGCTGACCGGGGCGGTGACCCTGCTGTCCGCGGTGGTCAAGAACATCGGGGCGCTGGCCATCTTCATGCCCATCGCCATGCAGGTGGCCCGGCGCAACGGCACGAAGGTGTCGTCGCTGCTGATGCCGATGGCCTTCGGCTCGCTGCTCGGCGGGCTGATGACTCTGGTGGGCACCTCCCCCAACATCATCGTCAGCCGCCTGCGCAACGAGATGGTCGGCGAACCCTTCGGCATGTTCGACTTCACGCCGGTCGGCCTGACCATCGCGGTGGCGGGGGTGGCCTTCCTGACGGTCGGCTACCGCCTGCTGCCCACGGGACGCCAAGCGGCCACGGGGAGCGCCGGAGGCTTCTCCATCGACGACTACACGGCGGAGGCGCTGCTGCCGGAGAAGTCGCCCTTCGTCGGCAAGACGGTGGCCGACCTGGAGGCCTACGGCGAGGGCGACGTGACGGTGGCGGCGATCATCCGCGGGCGGCACCGCCGCCACATCCCGTCCGGCCATTGGGTTCTGCTGGCGGGCGACGTGCTGGTTCTGGAGGCCGACACCCAGGCTCTGGGCGACCTCGTGAAGCACGCCGGCCTGGAGCTGATGCACGAGAAGAAGCTGGAGGGGGTGGAGAGCGACGAGGATCTGGCGGTCCTCGAAGCGGTGGTGGAGCCGCGCTCCCCCCTGATCGGCAGCAACGTGGAGGATGTCGAGCTGCGCGAGCGCTACGGCGCCAACCTGCTGGCGCTCAGCCGGCGCGGCCGGCCGATCCGCCAGCGGCTGCGCCGCGTCCGCTTCCAGCCGGGCGATCTGGTGGTGCTTCAGGCGCGGGCGGCCGGGCTGTCGGACACGCTGAACGAACTCGGTTGCCTGCCGCTGGCGGAGCGCAACCTGTCCATCGGGCGGCGGCGCAAGCGGCGGATCGCGCTGGCCGTGATGGCGGTGACCATCGGGCTGGTGGCGACCAGCCTCGTCCCGGTGACTCTGGCCTTCTTCGGCGCCGCGGTCGCCATGACGGCGCTGCGGGTGATCACGCTGAAGGAGGCCTACGAGTCGATCGAGTGGCCGATTCTGGTGCTGCTGGGCGCCCTGATCCCGGTCAGCGAGGCGTTGCGCACCACCGGCGGGACCGAGCTGATCGCCGGCTGGCTGTCCGTCGCCGCGCAGGGGCTGCCGCCCGTCGGGGCGCTGGCCCTGATGCTGGTGGCGGCGATGGCGGTGACGCCCTTCCTGAACAACGCGGCCACCGTTCTGGTGATGGCCCCCATTGCGGCCAGCCTCGCCAACCATTTGGGCCTGCGGCCCGACGCCTTCCTGATGGCGGTGGCCGTGGGGGCGGGCTGCGACTTCCTCACCCCCATCGGGCACCAGTGCAACACGCTGGTCATGGGGCCGGGCGGCTATCGCTTCAGCGACTACGCGCGCCTCGGCCTGCCGCTGTCGCTGATCGTCATCGTGCTGGGCACGACGGCGATCGCGCTGTTCTGGCCCCTGATGCCGCGGTAGACCCGGGCGTCCGTCCCAGACGGGTCAATCCCAGGCGGGCGCCAGACCGTCCGGGCTGACGATCCGCCCGTCGGGCCGGGCGAGGCCGTGGATGGCCGCCATGTCCGCCTCCGACAGCGCGAAGTCGAAGACGGCGAGGTTCTCGGCGGCGCGCTTTTCGCCGACCGTCTTCGACAGGGCGATCACCCCCTCCTGCTGGACCAGCCAGCGCAGGACCACCTGGGCGGGGCTCTTGCCCAGCCGGGCGGCGATGTCCGTCAGCACCGGGTCCTTGAAGACCTTGCCGTCGGCCATGGCGTAATAGGCGGTGACCGACTGGCCGTGGCGGCGGGCCGCCTCCAGCATCACCGACTGGTCGAGATAGGGGTGGTATTCGATCTGGTTGGTCACGATCGGCGCCTTGCTGAGGCGCACGGACTCGTCCAGCAGCTTGCGGTTGAAATTGCTGACGCCGATGTGGCGGGTCTTGCCGGCGGCCCGGACGGCGTTCAGCGCCTCGATCTGCTCGGCGAGCGGAACGGCCTCGTTCGGCCAGTGGAGCAGCAGCAGATCCACGCAATCGGTCCGCAGCTTCGCCAGGCTCTCGTCCACCGAACGGCGGAAGTCCTCGGCCTTGTAGTTGCTGACCCAGACCTTGGTGGTCAGGAAGACCTCCCCGCGCGGCAGGCCGGACGCCTTGATGGCCTCGCCGACCTCGCCCTCGTTGCCGTAGATCTGGGCGGTGTCGATGTGGCGGAAGCCGAGCTTCAGAACCTCCGGCACCATGCGCAGGACATCGGGGCCGCTCATGCGGAAGGTGCCGAAGCCGAGGGCGGGGATGGAGGCGCCGTTGGCGGTGACGGTGTGCATTGGTCTCGATCCTCTCGAATGCTGAGTTTTTCTCAGTGTATCAGGCCGGCCGGGTATCACGCGGGCTGGGCGACGGCGGCGTTGCGGCGTCCGTCCTTGCGGTCGAGCGCGCCGCTGAGCAGGGTCAGCGCCAGTCCACCCAGGACGAACAGCCCACCCACCCACGGTGTTGCCGCGAGGCCGAGCGCGCTGTCCACCACCCGCCCGCCGAAGAAGGCGCCGGCGGCGATGCCCAGGTTGAAGGCGGCGATGTTCAGGGCCGACGCGACGTCCACCGCGCCCGGCGCGTGGCGCTGCGCCAGCTGCACGACGTAGAGCTGGAGCCCCGGCACGTTGGCGAAGGCCAGCGCGCCCATGCCGGCCAGCGTCACCAGCGCCGGGACCGGGCTGGAGGCGGTGAAGGTGAAGACGATCAGAACGGCGGCCTGGAGGGCGAACAGCCACGCCAGCGCGCGAACCGGGTTGCGGTTGGCGAGCTTGCCGCCCACCATGTTGCCGACCGCGATGGCCGCGCCGTAGAGCACCAGGACGAGGCTGACCGTGCCGCTGGAGAAGCCGGTGATCGTCTCCAGGATCGGCGCCAGATAGGTGAAGGCGACGAAGGTCCCGCCATAGCCCAGCGCCGTGATGGCGAAGGCCAGCAGCAGGCGCGGCTTGGCCAGCACGCGGACCTGCGTGCCCAGCCCGGCGGCGGGCGGCTGGCTGAGCTTTGCCGGGACCAGCGCGGCCACACCCAGCGCGCCGATCACGCCCAGCGCGGAAACCGCCAGGAAGGTGGCGCGCCAGCCGAAATGCTGGCCGATCCAGGTGCCCATCGGCACGCCGGTGACGATGGCGATGGTCAGGCCGGAGAACATCATGGCGATGGCCGAGGCCCGCTTGTCCTCGGGCACCAGATCGGCGGCGATGGTCGCGCCGACCGAGAAGAAGACCCCGTGCGCGAAGGCGCTGAGCACGCGGGCGGCCAGCAGCGTCTCGTAATTGGGGCTGACCCCGGCCAGCAGGTTGCCGGCGATGAAGAGGCCCATGAGGCCGAGCAGCAGCGGCTTGCGCCGCAGCCGGCCGGTCAGCGCGGTCAGGACCGGGGCGCCGACGGTGACGCCCAGGGCGTAGACGCTGACCACCAGGCCGGCCATCGGCAGGCTGACGTTGAGGTCGGTGGCGACGGTCGGCAGCAGGCCGACGATGACGAACTCGGTCGTCCCGATGGCATAGGCGCTGATCGCCAGCGCCAGCAGTGCGAGTGGCATGACTGAAGGCTCCATCCATGCGAGCTGTGCAGGACGCATCAGATGGGCCAAAAATCCGGGATGCGGAATGCCGTCCGTTTTCGCATGATCGTGTCATTGAATGACAAGATGGGCGAAAGGGCGCACCCGATGAGCGACAGCCGGGCCTGGGACATGAGGGTCTTCCTGCGCGTCGCGGCGCTGGGCAGCTTCAGCGCCGCGGGGCGCGAGGTCGGGATGACCCCGTCCTCCACCGCCAAGCTGGTGACCCGGCTGGAGGAGCGGCTCGGCGTGCGGCTGATTGAGCGCTCCACCCGCCGGCTGCGCCTGACCGCGGAGGGTGAACTGTACCGCGAGCGGGCCGCGAGCCTGCTCTCCGAGCTCGACGCCATGGAGGCGGAGGTGGCGGGCGGCGCCCGCTCGCCCACCGGCCTGATCCGCATCAGCGTGTCGGTGCCCTTCGGGCGGCATTGCCTGCTGCCGCTGCTGCCCGACTTCACGCGGGCCTATCCCGGCATCCGTCTGGACCTGACCCTGACCGACGAGGTGGTGGACCTCTACGCGGCGCGGACCGACGTGGCCTTCCGCGCCGGGCGGCTGTCCGACTCGACCCTGCTGGCGGTGCGGCTGGGCGACGTGCGGCGGCGCATCGTGGCCTCGCCGGACTATCTGGAGCGCATGGGCCGGCCGGAGAGCGCCGCCGACCTGGAGAGTCACGACTGCCTGGGCTTCAACTTCCGCCGCGCCGCCGCGGTCTGGCCGCTGAAGTCCGGCGGGCGGCTGGTCGACCGCGAGATCGACACGCGCATCGTCGCCAACAACGGCGAGACGGTGCGCCATATGGCCCTGCTCGGCCTCGGGCTGGCCCGGCTGGCCGAATACCACATCCGCGCCGACCTCGCCGAGGGGCGGCTGGTCAGCGTGCTCGACGACGTGCTGGTCGACCGCGAGGAAATCCACGCCGTCTACACCGGGCGGGAACGGGTGCCGCACCGGGTCCGCGCCTTCCTCGACCACATGACGCCGCGGATGCGCGCATGCCTGCAATGACCGAGCGGCGGGGTGGGGCGCCTTGCCGAAATTAGATAGCAAAGCTATTAAATAGGTATGCAATCGAATAGTCCGTCCACCCCCGTCCCGGACTTTCCGTCCAACTTCGGCATCCACCTGTTCCGCGCCGCCCATCTGTGGCGGCGGGAAGCGAACAAGGTGCTGGCGGAAAGCGGCTTTTCCTCCTCCGTCATCTCGCCGCTGATGCTTCTGAACGAACTCGGCGACGGGATGCGCCAGCGCGAGCTGGCCGAGGAGATGGGGGTGGAGGGGCCGTCGCTGGTCCGGCTGCTCGACAGCCTGGAGGCCGCGAAGCTGGTCGAGCGCCGGGAGGCCCCGGACGACCGGCGGGCCAAGACGCTGCATCTGACGGACCAGGGCCGAGAGCTGCTGGCCCGCGTGAACGCCGCGCTGAACGACGTGCGGCGGCGCCTGCTCGACGGCGCCTCCGGCCCGGAGATCGCCGGCGCGGTGCGCGTCATGGCGTCGATCGAGTCGAACGCCCGAGCCATGAAGGGCTGACGGCGGTTCTACACAGCAGCGCGTCCCGCAGCGGCGGGATACGGAACGATCGCTCCCGGCCGCGCCGGTGGAGCGCAAGGACGAACCACGGTGAAACTCTTCTCCCTCCTCATTCGGATCACGGTCACGCTCGCCGTCACGCTGGGCGCCGTCGGCGGCGGCTGGTGGCTGTGGGACTACTACATGAACCAGCCCTGGACCCGCGACGGGCGGGTGCGGGCCGACGTGGTGCAGGTGTCCTCCGACGTCGCCGGTCTGGTGACCGAGGTGCGGGTCATCGACAACCAGGCGGTCCGCAAGGGCGACGTCCTGTTCGTCGTCGATCCCAGCCGCTACCGCCTCGCCGTCGATCAGGCCGAGGCCAACCTGGAAAGCGCGCGCGCCGAGCTGTCCTTCCGCAAGGCCGAGGCCGACCGCTACGCGCAACTCGGCAACAACGTCGTCTCCACCGCCCAGCGGCAGGAGGTCGCCTCCGCCCAGGCGAAGGCGGCCGCCGCCGCCCGCCAGATGGAGGCGGCGCTCGACCTCGCCCGCTTCAACCTGGAGCGGACCGAGGTGCGGGCGACGGTGGACGGCTTCGTCACCAACCTCCAGCTCAAGGCCGGCAACTACGTGACGGCGGGCCAGCCGGTGGTCGCGGTGATCGACCGCCATTCCTTCTACGTCGTCGGCTATTTCGAGGAAACCAAGCTGCCGCGCATCCGCGTCGGCGACCCGGTCCGCGTCACCATCATGGGCGAGCCCGAGCGGCTGACCGGCCGGGTGGACAGCGTGACCCACGCCATCGTCGACCGCGACCGCACCGAAGGAACCGGCCTGCTGCCCAACGTCAACCCGACCTTCAACTGGGTCCGTCTGGCCCAGCGCATCCCCGTGCGCGTCGCGCTGGAGCGGGTGCCCGACCCCCGCGACCTCGTCGCCGGGCGCACCGTGACCGTCGAGGTGGTGCGGGAGACCGAGCCGGGGGCGCCCGCCAAGCGGGTGGCCGGGCAATGAGGACGCCCGCCCTGAAACTGGTCTCGCTGAACGAGGCGCTGTTCTCGGTCAAGGCCTTCGCGGCGGCCATGGCGGCGCTCTACATCGCCTTCTCCATGGGGCTGCCGCGGCCCTTCTGGGCGATGGCGACCGCCTACATCGTCTCCGGCCCGCTGTCGGGCGCGGTGCGGTCGAAAGCGGTCTTCCGCGTCGCCGGGACGGCGCTGGGCTGCGCCGGGGCCATCGCCCTGGTGCCGGCGCTCGCCGATTCGCCGGAGCTGCTGACCCTGGCCCTGGGGCTGTGGGTGGCGGTCTGCCTGTTCATCTCGCTGCTCGACCGCACGCCGCGCAGCTATCTCTTCATGCTGGCCGGCTACACCATCGGGCTGATCGGCTTCCCCGCGGTGACCGACCCGTCGACCATCTTCGACACCGGTCTGGCCCGCGTCGAGGAGATCCTGATCGGCATCCTCTGCGCCACCGTGGTGCACAGCGTGGTCTTCCCGCAGAGCGTCGGGCCGGCGCTGCTGGGACGGCTGGACGCCACGCTGCGCGACGCGGAGCGCTGGACGCGCGAGGCCCTGTCGCGCGAGACGGCGCCGGAGGGCGCGGCCAACGCGCAGGAGCGCCAGAAGCTGGCCCGCGACATCACCGAACTGCGCGTCATGGCGACCCATCTGCCCTACGACACGTCGGAGGTCCGCTGGATGACGCGGGCGGTGCGGGCGATGCAGGACCGCATGGCCTATCTGCTGCCGCTGACCGCGGGCATCGAGGACCGGCTGGACGCCCTGCGCGGCCAACTGCCCGCCGAGGTCTCCGCCCTGCTGGCCGATCTCGACCGCTGGGTGGGCAGCGAATCAGCCGGCGGTGATGATGAGGAGGGCGCCGCCGACCGCCTGCGCGCCGAGATCGCCCGGCTGTCCCCGGCCGTCGGCGCGGACACCGGCTGGAAGGAGGCGACGCTTCTCAATCTGCTGACCCGGCTGCGCTCGCTGGTGGACATCCACCAGGACTGCCGCGACCTGCGGGCGCACATCCGCGACGGCAAGAGCAGCCTGCCGGAGCGTCTCGACCCGCTGACCCGCCGCCGCTCGCGCGACGTCTTCCATCTCGACGCCGGCATGGCGCTGTGGTCGGGCTTCGCGGCGTTGCTTGGGATCGCGGTGGTCTGCGCCTTCTGGATCGGCACCGGCTGGTCGTCGGGATCGGCAGCGGCGATGATGACGGCGGTCTTCTGCTGCTTCTTCGCCTCGCTGGACGATCCCGCGCCGGGCATCCGCCTGTTCCTGGTCTTCACCCTGCTGTCGGTGCCGCTGGCCGCCTTCTACCTGCTGGTCGTGCTGCCGTCCTTCGACAGCTTCCCCATGCTGGTGCTGGGCCTCGCCCCGACCTTCCTGGCGCTGGGCGTCTTCGTGGCGCGGCCGGCGACCATGGGCAAGGCGATGGCCCTGCTGATGGGGGTGGTCGGCTCGCTCAGCCTGCTCGACCTCGGGACGGGGGATTTCGCCTCCTTCCTCAACAGCACCGTCGCGCAGGTGGTGGGCATCGCCACGGCGCTGCTGGTCACCCAGCTCTGCCGCTCGGTCGGTGCGGCGTGGAGCGCCCGACGCCTGCTCCGCGCCGGCTGGAGCGAGATCGCGGCGATGACCGCCGCCCGCTCCGGCATTCCGGTGGGCAGCTTCGAGAGCCGGATGCTCGACCGGGTGGGGCTGCTCTCCTCCCGTCTGGCGCTGGCCGGTCCGCAGCAGGATCTGGCGGCGGCGGACGCGGTCAACGACCTGCGGGTCGGGCTGAACGTGGCGGAGCTTCAGCGCGCCCGCCGCGCGCTGGGCGGCCCGGCGGCGCCCCATGTGGCGCGGCTGCTGGGCGCGGTGGGGCAGCATTTCCGCGGCCTGTCCCGCCGCCGCCTCGGCACGCCCCCGGTGGAGGTCCTGCCGATGATGGACGCCGCTTTGTCCAACCTGTCGGCCGAGCCGCGGTCGGCGGAGCGTGACCGCGCGGTGATCGCGCTGGCGGGGCTGCGCCGCGCGCTGTTCCCCCA
>NZ_WHOR01000085.1:0-20930 GCF_013340925.1 Azospirillum formosense | reverse complement strand
CCCCCATCCTGCCCCGTCCCGCCGACACCCCGGAGGGGCCAGCGCTGTGCATCCCGGAAGGGCTCGGTTACCCCCTGACGCGTGTCCCTCTGGAGCAGGCCCGGCTGGGCTGATCGCCTGAGGCCGCCGCGCATTTCCAACCCGAATTTCTGGTGAACAATTCGCCTAAAATTCCGCTATGCGGAATTTCCCGTGCCTTTTTTCGCCGCCAAAGCGTTATCGTCGCAAATGCGACTATTTGTGCATTGCACTCAGTTCGTGAAGTGGCATTATGAGGAAATAAGATATCGGTTTGACCGGAGAAATTTTCCGTTCATGTCCACAGGGTGCCTGAACACCACGCCGACGCGAGGATAGGTCCATGCTCCACCAGTCCATCATCCAAGGCTCCATCGACACCAGCGGCGCCATCGCCGTCGGTGCCGCCGTGGTTGCCGGGCACCCGGCGCTGCCGGTGGCCAATGGACAGGCGGCCAATGGACAGGCGGCCGGTGGACAGCGGTGGGTCTACGCCTTTGGCGGCGGCGGGGCGGAAGGGCACGGCGGCATGCTGGCGGAGCTGGGCGGCAAGGGCGCCGGGCTCGCCGAGATGGCGCGGCTGGGCGTGCCGGTGCCGCCGGGCTTCACCATAGTGGCGGAAGCCAGCCGCCGGCACCGCGCCGGGCAGGGCGGCTTTCCCGCCGGGCTGTCCGCCCAGGTGGAGGAGGCGCTGACCCGTCTGGAAGCCGTGGCAGGCGCCCGCTTCGGCGGGTCGGAGAATCCGTTGCTGGTGTCCGTGCGGTCGGGCGCACGGGCCTCGATGCCCGGCATGATGGACACGATCCTGAATCTCGGCCTGACCGACGCGACGGTAAAGGGTCTGGTGGCGCGCAGCGGCGACGCCCGCTTCGCCTACGACTGCTACCGCCGGCTGATCCAGACCTATGGCGCGGTGGTGCAAGGGGTGTGCGCCCACAGCTTCGACGCGGCGTTGGAGGCCTACAAGGAGGGGCGGGGGCTGCTCCGCGACGCCGACCTGGGCGCCGCCGACTGGCGCGCCGTGGCCGCCGCCTACCGCGAGGTGATCGAGCGCGAGGCGGGAGAGCCCTTCCCGCAGGACGCACGGACCCAGCTTTTCGCCGCCATCGGGGCCATCTTCCGCTCCTGGAGCAACGCCCGCGCCGTGGCCTTCCGGGCGGTGCACGGCATTCCCGACGATTGGGGAACCGCGGCGACCGTGCAGGCGATGGTGTTCGGCAACCGTGGAGGCGCCTCCGGCACCGGCGTCGCCCACAGCCGTGATCCCTCCACCGGCGAAGCCGTGCTGTGCGGCGAGTTCCTGGCCGATGCCCAGGGCGAGGACATCGTGTCCGGCCTGCGCACGCCGGGGCCGCTGTCCGGCGCCGACGCGTCCCTGGAGGCGGTCGCCCCCGAGGCCTTCGCCGAGTTGGGCCGCATCGCCGAACGGCTGGAGCGCCATTTCGGCGATATGCAGGAGATCGAATTCACCGTCCAGCAGGGGCGCCTGTTCATCCTCCAGTCGCGTGCCGGCAAGCGGACGCCGGAAGCCGGGGTGCGCATCGCCACGGAGATGGCGCAGGCCGGCATCATCTCGCGGGACGAGGCGGTGCGGCGCGCCGACCTGCCGGCGCTGGCGGACAGCCTGCGCCCCATCCCCGAGCCGGATGCCCCCCGCGAGGTGATTGCCCGCGGCCTGCCGGCCTCCTCCGGTGCCGCCACGGGTGTGCTGGTCTTCACGTCGGACGAGGCGGTTCGGCTGGCGGCGGAGGGTGTGGCCGTGGTGCTGTGCCGTCCGGAAACCTCTCCCCACGACGTGCACGGCATGCAGGTGGCCTGCGCGGTGGTGACCGCACGCGGCGGGGCGACCAGCCACGCCGCCACCGTCGCGCGCGCCATGGGGCTGCCCTGCGTCACCGGAGCGCGCATGCTGCGTGTCGATCCGGTGGCCGGCGTGATGACCGTGGGCGACCTGACCGTCCGGTCGGGTGAGATCATCACCGTGGACGGCGGGGCAGGCCAGGTCATCCTGGGCAGCGTGCCGATGATCCGCCCCGAGCCGCCGGAAGCCGTGGCGCTGTTGCTGCGCTGGGCCGAGGGCGTCGGCGCGTGATGGTTTGAAAGCCAAGAAGAAAGGCCCGCCGTCCGCTGGGACGACGGGCCTTCCGGCTGGGGCCTGTCCGCTTGCGCCGGGTCGCGGTCAGTGCGCGTAGACCGGGGTTTCCTGCGCCGGGGGCTGGGTGTGGGCGACCATCTCGGTGAGCTGGAGCTTGGTGAAGTCGCGGGCGCTGACGACGCCGACCAGCGTGGAGCCGTCGAGCACCGGCAGGTGCCGGATGTGGTGGCGGTCCATCAATTCCAGCGCGTGAACGACGCTGTCGTCGGGCGAGCAGGTCTGCGGTGCGCGCGACATCAGCATGAAGACCGGCGTCTTCAGGACCGACGCGCCGCGCTCCAGCAGCGCATAGACGACGTCGCGCTCCGACAGCATGCCGGCGACGGCGTTGCCCTCGGTCCGGCAGACGTCCTTGACCACCAGGGCGCTGATGTTCTCCGACCGCATCAGCCGGATCGCCTCCTCGATGGTTTCGCCGGAGCGGACGGTGACGACGCGGGATTCCTTGGTCCGAAGAATGTCGGCGACTTTCATGGCGAGCCCTCCACCAGACAGCGGGTTGCGGTAAGCGCGCCCTGCACGGAGACCCCCGCGGGGGACCGGAGCTTGACCGGTGGAACCGCGTCGGGCCGGTCGAAGGCCGTCGGCGGCACCTGGGCATCGGGCAGTGGCAGGCGATGGATATTTGGTATACCAGATGCCACGTCGCGTCAATGGCTAATGTAGCAAACAATCAGTGAAATAGCATTTTTGTACGAAGGCGTCGGCGAACCGCGTGGCTGCATCCATGGGGGACGCAAGCCTCCTATGGCGTTTGTCTGGGTGCCCACAACGTTGACTGGCATGCCAAATACACAAAGAGGCTGACGGTGGGGGTGCGATGCTTGCCATGGTGCTGCTGATGGTCGCGGCGTTCGCGTCGGGCGTTCTCAACGCCGTCGCCGGGGGCGGGGCTTTCATCACCTTCCCGGCGCTGCTGTTCGCCGGGGTGCCGCCGGTCAGCGCCAACGTGTCGAGCACGGTCGCCCTGTTCCCCGGCCAGATGGCCAGCGCCTGGGCCTACCGCAAGGAGATCCGCGGCGTGACGGAGGTCAGCGTCACCGCCTTCTCCGTGGTCAGCCTCATCGGCGGGGTGGTCGGGGCGATTCTCCTGCTGACCACGCCGGACCGCGCCTTCGCCGGGCTGGTGCCCTGGCTGCTGCTGTTCGCGACGGCGGTCTTCGCGGTGGGGAGCTTCATGCCGGCCCTGGCCGCCCGGCTGCGGCTGAGCGGTCGCTCCGTTCTGGTCGTGCAGTTCGTCATCGCCATCTATGGGGGCTATTTCGGCGGCGGGATCGGCTTCCTGATGCTGGCGGCGCTGACCTTGTTCGGCCTGCGCGACATCCACGCCATGAACGGGCTGCGCATCCTGCTGGCCGCGCTGATGAATGGCGCGGCGGTGGCGGCCTTCTGCCTGTCCGACGCGGTGTCCTGGCCGGAAACCGCCGTCATGGCGGTGTCGGCCATTGCCGGTGGCTACGCCGGCGCCCACGCGGCGAAGCGGGTCAGCCGCGACGTGATGAAGTGGGTGGTGGTGTCGATCGGCGTGGGGCTGACCCTGTACTTCTTCATCAGGGGCGCTGGAGCCTGAGGGCGCCCCACGCCGGGTCTTGTCAGGGCTGGCCGGGGACGGTGCCGGGAACGTTGATCGGGCGCAGCCCCTTGGCGTAGCTCTTCCACCGCTGCTGGTAGACGGCGGCGGGGGCGCGCATGCGCTCCACATCCTCGTCCGACAGCGTGCGCACCACCTTGCCCGGCGCGCCGAGGACCAGCGAACGGTCGGGGATCTCCTTGCCCTCCGCGATGAAGGCGTGGGCGCCGATCAGGCAGTCGCGGCCGATGCGGGCGCCGTTTAGGACGGTGGCGCCGATGCCGATCAGGCTGCCGTCGCCGACGGTGCAGCCGTGCACCATCGCCAGATGGCCGATGGTCACGTTCCTGCCGATGAGCAGAGGGAAGCCCGGATCGACGTGGAGGACGGCGTTGTCCTGGACGTTGCTGCCGGCGCCGATGTGGATGCGCTCCTCCTCGGCGCGCATGACCGCGCCCCACCAGACGGACACGTCCTCCTCCAGCAGAATGTCGCCGACGACGGTGGCGCTGGGGGCGACCCAGCAGTGGGGCGACAGTTGCGGGACCTTGTCGTTGAAGGCGTAGATCACCCGTTCCTCCTCTATTCTTCGTGTGGGCATCCTACCGCGGAACGGATCGGCGGCGTGAGAATGCTGCGCTGCGCTATACCCATAGAAAAATTACGTGATAGGATGAGTGCGCCCGGTTCCCGACCCGTGTGAGGATTCCCATGCCGCTCTACTCCTACCGCTGCACCGCCTGCGACCACGAGTTCGAAGCGCTGGTGCGTTCGGCGGACACGCCCGTCTGCGCCTCCTGCGGATCGGTCGCGCTGGAACGGAAGGTGGCGCGCATCGCGCCCGACACCAAGGCCGACAAGTTCCTGAACACCGCCCGCCGCGCCGCCGCGGCCGAGGGTCATTTCAGCAACTACAGCAAGGCCGAGCGCTCGCGCATCTAGCGCGGCGCTCACGTCCCGTCCGGAATCCCGTATTTCCGCAGCTTGTTCGCGATCATCGTGTGCGAGGTGTGGAGCCGGGCGGCCAGCTTGCGGCTGGACGGGTAGCGCGGGTAGAGGCGGCGGAGCAGGCCGCGCTCGAAGGCCGCCGCCGCTTCGTCCCAACTCGACGGCTCAGCGGGTTCGCCGCCGGTCTCGGCCTCCATGCGCGCCCCGGCCAGTTCCAGGTCGGCGGCATCGAGATAGGCCCCGTCGCTCATCGTCACGGCGCGGAAGATGACGTTCTCCAACTGGCGGACGTTGCCCGGCCAGGGGTTGGCGAGCAGGGCGGCACCCGCCGCCACGGTCAGCCGGCAGGGCGGGCGGCGGGCCTGGGCGCAGGCGCGGGCGATGAAGTGCCGGGCGAGCAGAAGGATGTCGTCGCCGCGCTCGCGCAGCGCCGGGACTTGGAGAGACAGCACGTTCAGCCGGTAGAACAGGTCTTCGCGGAAGCTGTGCTCGGCGACCATGGCGTCGAGGTTGCGGTGGGTGGCGCTGACCACCCGCACATCCACCGTCTGCTCGCGGTCGCCGCCGACGCGGCGGAAGCGACCGTCGTTCAGGAAGCGCAGCAGCTTGGCCTGGAGGTAGGGCGACATCTCCCCGATCTCGTCGAGGAAGACGGTGCCGCCGTGGGCGAGTTCCAGAAGGCCGGGCTTGCCGCCGCGCTGCGCCCCGGTGAAGGAGCCGGGGGCGTAGCCGAACAGCTCGCTCTCCGCCAGACTTTCCGGCACGGCGGCGCAGTTCAGCGCGAGGAAGGGCTTGTCGCGGCGCGGGCTGGCGCGGTGGCAGGCGTGGGCGATCAACTCCTTGCCGGTGCCTGTCTCGCCCAGGATCAGCAGCGGCGCGTCCACCGCCGCGACCCGCGCCGCCCGCGCCTTCAGCGAGCGGATCGGGGCGGACTCGCCGAGGATGCGGTCGAAGCCGCCCTCGTCGAAGTTCTGGAGCGCGTTCAGCCGCTCGCCCAGCCGGCTCGGCGCGAAGAGGGTGACCACCCCGCCGGCGGAACGCCCGTCCTCCACGATGGGGGTGGCGTCCAGCAGGAAGGGCTGGCCGTTCAGTGTGACCTCCTGCCCGGCGGCGAGGCGGAAGCCGTTGTCCACCAACAGGTCGGACAGCTCGGCGTCGCCGAACAGCCGGCCGAAATCGGCACCGGTCAGTTCGGCCTCGCTGCGCCCGGCGACCGTCGCGGCGGCGGCGTTCGCCACCACGATGCGGCACGCACGGTCCACCGCCAGAACCGGGTCGGGCAGGGCGGCCAGCAGGGCGTCCAGATGCAGCCGTCGCCGCGTGCCGGGCAGGATGTCGATGGGGGTGACGGACTCCACCCCCAGCACGGCGCGCAACGCGGCGTCGAGCGCGCCAAATCCCGGCACGTCCAGCTCCGGCGCGTCGATGTGGATGTGCGGCGGGTCCACCTCCACGGCCACGACGTTCAGGCGCCGCTTGGCGAGAACAGCCAGAATCTCGTGGGCGATGCCGACCCGGTCGGCGAACAGCACGTCGATGCGCATGGCGCTCCCCGTTGGACGGCATGAGGGTACCACGGCAGGTGTGCCTGTAAACATAAATGTACGCTGTAACGAATTCGCTACGACCGTAACAAATCATTGTTCAATATGGGTTTTCCCGGTGATCGGACAGTGCCTGGAAAAGACTGCGTAACGAATTGTGTACGGCGTTGCCCGATGCGGATTCCTCCGGTCCAGCAAGTCCGCGGCTTTCCGCAGTTGGCATCGGGATTGCGAGGGGGATCGGAACAAATCCGTGATCTCGGGAGCCTTCACATGCGCGTCATCGTCCTCGGCAGCGGCGTCATCGGCGTTTCCACCGCCTATTTCCTGGCGAAGGCCGGGCACGAGGTCACGGTGGTGGATCGGCAGCCCGGTCCGGCGCTGGAGACCAGCTACGCCAACGCGGGCGAGGTGTCGCCGGGCTATTCCGCCCCCTGGGCGGCGCCGGGCCTGATGGCGAAGGCGGTGAAGTGGATGCTGATGAAGCATTCCCCGCTGGTGATCCGGCCGAAGATGGACCCGGCGATGTGGTCCTGGTGCCTGAAGCTGCTGGCCAACGCCAACGAGCGTTCCTACGAGATCAACAAGGGCCGCATGGTCCGGCTGGCCGAATACAGCCGCGACTGCCTGCGCGCCCTGCGCGACGAGACCGGCATCCGCTACGACGAGCGCGCCAAGGGCACGCTCCAGGTCTTCCGCACCCGGAAGCAGGTGGACGCCGCCGCCACCGACATGGCCGTGCTGGACCGCTTCAAGGTGCCCTACAGCCTGCTCGACGTGGAGGGCTGCGCGGCCGTCGAGCCGGCGCTGCGGCTGGTCAAGGAGAAGATCGTCGGCGGTCTGCTGCTGCCGGGCGACGAGACGGGCGACTGCTTCCGCTTCACCAACGCGCTGGCCGCGCTGGCGACGGAGATGGGGGTGGAGTTCCGCTACAACACCGGCATCCGCAGGCTGGAGAGCGACGGGCGCCGCGTCACCGGTGTGGTGACCGACGCCGGCACGCTGACCGCCGACTCCTACGTGGTCGCCATGGGCAGCTATTCTCCGACGCTGGTGAAGCCGTTCGGGCTGGACCTGCCGGTCTATCCGGTGAAGGGCTATTCGCTGACGCTGCCCATCGTCGATCCGGCGGGTGCGCCGGAATCCACGGTGATGGACGAGACGCACAAGATCGCTGTGACCCGCCTCGGCGACCGCATCCGCGTCGGCGGCACGGCGGAGCTGACCGGCTTCGACCTGACGTTGCGTCCGAGCCGCCGCGGTCCGCTCGACCATGTGGTGAGCGACCTCTTCCCGACGGGCGGCGATCTGTCGAAGGCGGAGTTCTGGACCGGCCTGCGGCCCAACACGCCGGACGGCACGCCCATCGTCGGTCCGACCCCGGTGCGCAACCTGTTCCTCAACACCGGACACGGGACGCTGGGCTGGACGATGGCCGCCGGCTCGGGCCGGGTGGTCGCCGACGTGGTCGGCGGGCGCCAGACGGAGATCGACATGGACGGGCTGACCGTTGCCCGCTATGGCCGTTCCGCCGCCGCGGCCAGCCGCCCGACGGTCGGCGGCGTGGCCCGCCCGGCGGCCTGACAGAAACTCTTTTCCTGATGGGGCATTACTCCTGGCGCGCCTGGGCCCCCAGGTTCAGGCGCGCGGTGTTGAACTCCTTCATGCGCGCCGCGTCGAACGAGCCGAGTGCCTTCACCTGATCCGGCGTCGCCTGCAACGTGACGGAGGTCAGGCCCGGCTCCAGTGCCGCCGCTTTCCAGGCGACGGCGTAGGGGCCTTCGCCCTCCGGCTCCGGCGTCACCACGACGGCCTTGAGCGCGCCGTTGCGGTCGAACACCAGATCCTCCACCGTGCCGAAGAATCCGGCCTCGGTCGCGTCGCCCGCTGTGTTGGCCGGCTGGCCGATCAGGGCGGAGACACGCCAGTCGCCGGGACGGCTGGCCGTCTGCTGCTGGCGCCGGATCAGGTCCAGCGTGTCGGGGCCGGCAACGGGATAGGCAAGGACGCCGTCCACCGATCCGGGCATCAACTGGTGCCAGGGCACGGTGAAGCGCGCCTCGCCGACGTCGAGCATGCCGCTGGCCTCGATCACCGCACTTTCCAGCCGTCCGTCCGGGCCGACGACGAGATCGACCACCTGCCCAAGCTCCTCGCCGAGCAGCCCCTCGACCTCGGTCCCGACGATCACGCCGGCCCGCCAGCCCTGGTAGAGCCGGGGGTAGGACGCCTCCGTGGTTCGCACGGCGTCCGCGGCTTGGACAGGTTGAGGAACGCCCAAAGTCAGGGACGTGGCGATGGCGAACGCGGCGAGGATGCCCGCCGAAGTGCCGCTGTAACGCATGGGTCTGTGCTCCCGATTGTGACGCGCGGTCCGTCAAAGGGAACATGGGAGGTGCGCGGCGGTTCCGGAGGGAACTCCCCAGAGGTACGCCGGTTGCTGACCGGACAGGCCAACCGAGGAGGTGATCCCATGGCAGGAAAACTCGAGAAGAAGACCGTCGCCGTTCTGGCGACCGACGGCTTCGAGCAGGTCGAATTGACCGAACCGGTGAAGGCGCTGCGCAACGAAGGCGCCGAGGTGCGGATCGTGGCGCCCCAGGGCGGGCAAATCCAGGGCTGGAACCACCACGACAAGGCCGACCGGGTGGACGTGGACGTCACGCTCGATCAGGCGGACCCTGGAAGCTTCGACGCGCTGGTGTTGCCGGGCGGGGTCATCAACCCCGACGCGCTGCGGCTGGAGCCCAAGGCCATCGATTTCGTGCGCAGCTTCGTCCAGTCGGGCAAGCCCATCGCCGCGATTTGTCACGGCCCCTGGACGCTGATCGACGCGGGCGGCGCGAAGGGCAAGCGCATGACCTCCTGGCCGTCGCTGAAGGCCGATCTCGGCAACGCCGGGGCGAATTGGGAGGACAGCGAGGTCGTCACCGACCAAGGCTTGGTGACCTCGCGCAAGCCGGACGACCTGCCGGCCTTCTGCCGCAAGATGGTGGAGGAGTTCGCCGAAGGCCGCCACGGCGCCCACCGCCACGCGGCGGAGTGATCGTGCACCGTCCCCTCTCCCCTGCGGCGGGAGAGGGGACCTGTCTCTAGACGGACGCCAGCGGCGACAGACCGTTCTGGATCGCCCACACCGCGGCTTGCGTGCGGTTCTGGGCGTTGATCTTCCGCATCACGTTCTTGAAGTGCATCTTCACGGTCGATTCCGTGATGTGCAGGTTGCGCGCAATGGCTTTGTTCGACTGCCCGGCAAGCAGACAGCGCAGGATCTGAACCTCGCGCTTCGACAACTCGTTGTTGGCGGGCTGGGCGCGCTCCGGCTGTGGACGCTCGCTGTTGGCGTTGGCAATCAGCAGGCTCGCGACGTGGGTGGGATAGACCACTTCGCCCAGCATGACCAGCTGCAAGGCGCGCAACAGGGACTCGCTCGACATCGACTTGTTCAAATAGGCGTCGGCACCGGCCTTCAACGACAGCGACAGCGTGCGGTCGGCGATCGCGTCGGCGAGCACGGCGATGCGGGCGCTGGTGGCGGCGCGCAGGCGCTTCACCCCGCCGGCCTCGTCGTTCGTCGCGTCACCCAGGGCCACCACGATCAGGTCGGGCTGCACGCCCTGCGCGATGGCCGCCTCCGCATCCTCCACCGTCGTGGCGTGGTGACAGACGCGGAAGGGGCCACCGCTGATGAGCGTTCCCAGCGCCGCCGAAAACAGCCGGTCATGGTCCACGAGCATGACGTTCCACGTTCTCATCGAAACTCCTCCGCGACGCCACCCGTGACGAGCAGCGCACAACGCCAATCGTTGTCCGTTTCGCCGGGGAAAAGGGAAAAAAGCCGCCTTTATTGTATCGAAAAAGCGTGCTTTACGCTGGTTGTCCCGATGATTTATACGGATGGTCAGGGAGCGGCGCAAGATGCTTGGAAGAAGCTCGATACGAATGAAACATAAATGGCTTCGAAAAGACTGGAATTCGCGCAGCGCTGCTTCTGCAAAGTCCAAAAGAGGTACCTTTATACTTTTCCGCTGGACAGAAAGCCGAGCTGGATTGGGGCGTTTTTGTTTTCCAAGTCGGCTTTCGGCGGCTTGATGGGGTAGCAAAGCAATGGAAGTTCAGCTGCAGACGCGCGGCAAGGAGCGGTCGGTGGCCGGCAGGGCGCAAACGTTTCTGGTGGTGGACGACCACCCCCTGGTGCGGCACGGCTTCGCCCTTTCGGTGGGGGAGATCCACCCGGACGCGCAGGTGCTGGAGGCTGGTTCGCTGGACGAGGCGATGGCCATCGCCGACCGCACGCCGGATCTGACGCTGGTCCTGTTCGACCTCAACCTGGGAGACCGCAGCGGGCGCGACGGGGTGCGCCGCATGGTCGAGGTGCTGGGACGCCGTCCGCTTCTGGTCATCTCCGGGTCGGACGAGGTGGCGGACATCGTGGACAGCGTGCGGCTGGGGGCCAGGGGCTACATCCTGAAGACCAGTTCGACGGCGGTGCTGGAGCACGCGATCTCGCTTGCCTTGACCGGGGAGACCTTCCTGCCGCTGCCGCGTGCCGTCCTGTCCGGCAACGTCGCGGCGGAGGCCGCGCGTCCCTCGGGCCAGATCCTCGACCGGCTGACCGACCGGCAGCGCGATGTGTTCCAGCTTCTTCTGGCCGGTCACTCCAACAAGGAGATCGCGCGGGAGCTGGGTGTCCTGGAAGGCACCGTGAAGGTCCATGTGCGGGCCATCATGCAGAAGCTGGGCGTGCGCAACCGCACCCAGGTCGCCGTCGTGGCCGCCCGCAGCGGATGCTTCCCCGAGGACGCCTGACGCCCTTCGGAGCGGTTTATCCATCCGAACCTTGCCTTTATGGCTAGACGGCCGGCCCGCCATTGCGGCCTGCGGAGACTTTCCGGCACTATGACGGAAACGCCCGACAGGAGGGACAATGACGGGCTCTGTGCGTTTCGTGCTCGGCGGACGGGTGGTGGAGGTGCGGGACGCCGATCCCACCACCACGGTGCTGAACTGGCTGCGCGCCAACGGGCGCCCCGGTTCCAAGGAGGGCTGCGCCGAGGGGGATTGCGGCGCCTGCACGGTGGTGCTGGGCGATCTCGCCGCGGACGGGCGCGTCCGTTACCGCGCCGTCAACGCCTGCATCCTCTTCCTGCCGATGATCGACGGCAAGCTGCTGCTGACCGTCGAGGATCTGGCCGGCGCGGACGGGCAGCTGCACCCCGTCCAGGCGGCGATGGTGGACAAGCACGCCTCGCAATGCGGCTTCTGCACCCCCGGCTTCGTGATGGCGCTGTTCGCGCTCCATCATGATGGGCGCGTCGCGTCCGGCGGCCTGACCGATGGGGTGATCCACGACGCGCTGGCCGGCAACCTGTGCCGCTGCACCGGCTACCGTCCGATCCTCGACGCCGCCCGGACCATGGCGGCGGAGCGGACCGACGACCGCTTCGACCGGGCCGAGGAGGGCATCGCCACCCTGCTGCGCTCCATCCGGCGCGACGGGCCCCTGACCGTGGCCCACGGCGCCGCCAGCTTCCACGCGCCGCGGAGCATCGAAGAGTTGGCCGCTCTGTGCGCCGCGCATCCGAACGCCACGCTGGTCGCCGGGGCGACCGATGTGGGTCTTTGGGTGACCAAGCAGGGGCGCAGCCTGCCCACGCTGATTCATCTCGCCCAGGTGCGGGAGCTTCACCGGATCGGCGAGGGGGCCGATGCGCTGGAGATCGGCGCGGCGGTGACCTACACCGACCTGCTGCCGGTTCTGGAACGCCGCCTGCCCGAACTGGCCGCCCTGGTCACCCGCATCGGTGCGGCGCAGGTGCGCAACTCCGGCACGCTGGGCGGCAACGTCGCCAACGGCTCGCCCATCGGGGACAGCATGCCGGCCCTGCTGGCTCTGGGCGCCTCGCTGGTGCTGAACCGGGGCGGGGTACGGCGGGAGCTGCCGTTGGATCGTTTCTACCACGGCTACCGCAGGAACGACCTGAAGCCGGGCGAGTTCGTCGAGCGCATCCGCATCCCCCTGCCGCGCGACGGCCAGCGCTTCGCCACCTGGAAGGTGTCCAAGCGGCGCGACCAGGACATCTCCGCAGTCTGCGCCGCCTTCCTGCTGACGCTGGACGGGGAGGGGCGGGTGGCGGAGCTGCGCGCCGGTTACGGCGGCATGGCGGCGACCCCGGCCCGCGCCCCGGCGCTGGAGGCGGCGATGGCCGGGCAGCCCTGGACGGCGGACGCCGTGGCGGCGGCCCTGCCGGCGCTCGACCGCGACTTCCGCCCGATGACCGACATGCGGGCCAGCGACCGCTACCGGGCGCTGGTGGCGAAGAACCTGCTGATGCGCTTCCTTCTTCACACGACCGGGGCCGAACGCCCCTCCCTGGAGGCCGTGCATGGCTGACGGCGGCACCATCCAACCGATCCGCGGCGGCGTCCACCGGGGCATCGAGCATGAAAGCGCCCGCAAGCATGTGATGGGCGCCGCGGCCTACACCGACGACATCCCGGAGCTGCCCGGCACGCTGCACGTCGCGGTGCGGTTGTCGGAGCGGGCGCACGCGCGCATCCTGGGCATGGACCTGTCGCGGGCGAGGCAGGCGCCGGGCGTCCACGCGGTCCTCACCTACGCCGACGTGCCGGGGGACAGCGACATCGGCACCGTCCAGCGTGGCGACCCCATCCTGGCCGACGATCTGGTGACCTACGCCGGGCAGGCGGTGGTCGCCGTGGCGGCGGAGACGCTGTTGCAGGCCCGCGCCGCCGCCCGGCTGGTGGAGATTTACTACGAGGACCTGCCGGCGGTGCTGACCGCCGAGGCGGCCCTGGAAAAGGGCAGCTTCGTCTCGCCGCCGCTGACTTTCCGGCGCGGCGACGCGGCGGCGGCGGTCGCCGGGGCGCCGCACCGGCTGACCGGCACTCTGGAGGTTGGCGGGCAGGACCATTTCTACCTGGAAGGCCACATCGCCTACGCCATTCCCAAGGAGGACGGCGACCTGCTGGTCCATTCCTCGACCCAGCACCCGTCGGAGGTCCAGCACGCCGTCGCCCAGGTGCTGGGGCGGCCGATGCACGGGATCGCCGTGGAGTGCCGGCGCATGGGCGGCGGCTTCGGCGGCAAGGAGAGCCAGCCGGCTCAGATCGCCGCCATCGCCGGCCTGCTGGCCAACGCGACGAAGCGTCCCGTGAAGTTCCGCCTCGACCGCGACGACGACATGCTGATGACCGGCAAGCGCCACGACTTCTTCGTGCGCTACGACGTCGGCTTCGACGGCGAGGGGCGCATCCAGGGTCTGGAGATGGACCTCGCCGGGCGCTGCGGCATGTCGCTGGACCTGTCCAACGGCGTGGTCGACCGCGCCATGTTCCACGCCGACAACGCCTATTACCTGCCGGCGGCGCGGGTGACCGGGCATCGCTGCAAGACCAACACGGTGTCCAACACCGCCTTCCGCGGCTTCGGCGGGCCGCAGGGCGTCATCGCCATCGAGCATGTGGTGGACGAGATCGCCCGTTCTCTCGGCAAGGACCCGCTCGACGTGCGCCGCGCCAACCTCTACGGCGGGCCGGGCCGCGACACCACCCATTACGGGATGCCGGTGGAGGAGCCGGAGATCCTCGCCGAGCTGATGGACCGGATCGAGCAGGACGGCGACTACCGCCGCCGGCGGGAGGAGATCGACGCCTTCAACGCCCGCAGCCCGGTGCTGAAGAAGGGGCTGGCGGTGACCCCGGTGAAGTTCGGCATCTCCTTCACCGTCAAGCACCTGAACCAGGCGGCGGCGCTGGTCCACGTCTACACCGACGGCTCCATCCAGGTGAACCACGGCGGCACGGAGATGGGGCAGGGCATCCACACCAAGATGGCCCAGATCGCCGCTCAGGAGTTCCAGATCGACGTGGAGCGGGTGCGGGTCACCGCCAGCGCCACCGACAAGGTGCCGAACGCCCCGCCCACCGCGGCGTCGGCCGGCACCGACCTGAACGGCATGGCGGTGCGCATCGCCGTGGGGACCATCCGCGACCGGCTGGTGGCGTTCCTCGCCCAGCACTGCCACACCACGCCGGACAAGGTGGAGTTCCGCGACAACGCCGTCTTCGCCGGCAACCACGCCATGACCTTCGCGGAGGTGGCGAAGCTCGCCTATCTGAACCGGGTATCGCTGTCCTCCACCGGCCATTACGCCACGCCGAAGATCTGGTGGGACCGCGAGAAGTGCGAGGGGCGGCCCTTCTTCTACTTCTCCTGCGGCGTCGCGGTGACGGAGGCGCTGATCGACACGCTGACCGGCGAGTACAGCTTCCCCCGCGCCGACGTGCTGCACGACTGTTCCGGCAGCATCAACCCGGCCATCGACCTGGGGCAGGTGGAGGGCGCCTTCGTCCAGGGGCTGGGCTGGGTCACGTCGGAGGAGCTGTGGTGGGACGGCGAGGGACGCTTGCGCACCCACGCGCCCAGCACCTACAAGATCCCGACATCGCGCTCGCTGCCGGAGGATTTCCGGGTGGCGCTCTACACCGACCGCCCCAACCGGGAGGACACGGTGTTCCGCTCCAAGGCGATCGGGGAGCCGCCGCTGATGCTCGGCATCTCGGCGTGGCTGGCGCTGAAGGACGCCGTCGCGGCGGTGGGCGGCCACCGGCTGCCCGTGCGCCTCGACGCGCCCGCGACGCCGGAGCGCGTGCTGTTGGCCGTCGAGGATGTGAAGACAGGAATGGGTTCCGCCGGTGGCTGATGCGTTGATTAAGAAGGTCGCCGTCCACGGCGCGGCGACGGTGCGGTTCGAGCATCGCCATGGGGCCACGCGCCTCGCCACGCTCTACCACCACGACCCGCTGCGGGTTCTGCTGCCCGACCCGCGGGCGGGGGACCTGCCCATCGCGGTGCTGGTCACCACGTCGGGAGGGCTGGTCGGCGGCGACCGGCTGGACGTCGCCCTGTCGGCGGGGCCGGGGGCGGCGGCGCTGGTGACGACCCAGGCGGCGGGGAAGGTCTACCGCTCCGCCGGGCCGGACTGCCGCATCGACACCCGCGTCACCGTGGAGGCCGGCGGCTGGCTGGAATGGATGCCGCAGGAGGCCATCGTCTTCGAGGGCTCCCGCCTGCGCCGCCTGACCCGGCTGGAGCTGGAGGGCGACGCCCGTCTGATCGCCGGGGAGATGCTGGTCTTCGGGCGCGCCGCCTTCGGCGAGACGGTCACCCGCGGCCTTGTCCGCGACGCCTGGGAGGTGGTGCGCGACGGCCGCCTCGCCTGGGCCGACGCCCTGCACATGGACGGCGACCTCGCCGAGACGCTGGCCCACCCGGCGGGCTTCGGCGGGGCCGGGGCCTGCGCCACGCTGCTCCACGCCGCACCCGACGCCGCGACCCGGCTGGAGGCGCTGCGCGCGGCGGCGGAGGGGCTGGAGGGCGTGCGGGTCGGCGCCACCGCCTTCGACGGGCTGCTGGTCGTCCGCATCCTGGGCGGCGAGGCGCGGCCGGTGCGTGGCGCCTACGCGGCGCTGTGGTCGCATCTGCGCTCCGCGGCGGCGGGCCTGCCGGTCAGATTGCCGCGGTTGTGGGAGGTCTGAGCCCTCTTGTCAAAGGGGGATTGCCGGCGTAGCTCCGGTCCCATGCGCTTCACCATCGTCACCTACGGGTCCCAGGGCGACATCCGTCCTTACGTCGCTCTTGGGAAGGGCTTGCGGGCCGCCGGACACTCCGTCGCCTTTCCCGCCGACCGCGAGTTCCGCGACCTGATCGAGCGGCATGGCCTGGACTACAGCCCGCTGTCCGGCGACCTGCGCGCGGTGACGGGCAGCCGGGAGGCGGACGGGCTGTTCCGCGATGGCATCAACCCCGTCAAGATGATGCGGGCGCTGCTGCGCCTCGGCCAGGACCACGCCCTGGACTGGACGCGGGAATATTGGGAGGCGGCGCGGGGAAGCGACGCGATCATCGCCTCCGGCCTCGCCTTCTACACGGGCGTGGCGGTGGCGGAGAAGCTGGGCGTTCCGGTCGTCGGGACGGCGCTGCAGCCGATGGCGCCGACGCGGGCCTTTCCGCCGCCGATGATGCCGCCCCGGCGCTTTCCCGGCGTCGTGAACTACGCCCTGCATCTGGCGATGATGCAGCTCGTCTGGCAGACCTTCCGGGCGCCGACCAACCGGGCGCGGCGCGCGGTGTTGGGGCTGAAGCCCTCCTTCATCGGGCCGGGACCGTTGCTGATGACGGCGAAATGGCCGATGCCCTACGCCTTCTCGACCCATGCGCTGCCGCGGCCGGACGACTGGCCGGACTTCATCCGGGCGACCGGGTTCTGGTTCCTGGACGAGGCCGATGCCTACACGCCGCCGCCCGACCTCGCGGCCTTTCTGGAGAGCGGACCGCCGCCGGTCTATGTCGGGTTCGGCAGCATGGCCGGGTTCGATCCCGCCGAGACGACGCGGCTGGTCGTCGCGGCTCTGAACGGGCGGCGCGCCGTGCTCTCCGCCGGGTGGGGCGGGATCGACCGGTCGGCCCTGCCGGAGACGGTCCATGGCCTGGAGTCGGCGCCGCACGACTGGTTGTTTCCGCGCATGTCCGCCGTCGTCCATCACGGTGGCGCCGGCACCACGGCGGCAGGCCTGCGCGCCGGCGTGCCGGCGGTGGGGGTCCCCTTCATGGGCGACCAGCCGGTCTGGGGGGCCCGGCTCCACGATCTCGGCGTCGCGCCACCGCCGCTTCCCCGCCGGACGCTGACCGCCGAGGGGCTTGCCCGTGCCATCGAGGCGACCGGCGATCCGGGCCTGCGCGGCCGGGCCGCGGCGCTCGGCGCCCGCATCCGGGCCGAGGACGGCGTTGGAAACGCGGTGCGATTCATCGAAGAGGGATTGGCGCACCGCAGCAACGTGGCATAATCCCGCCAACCCAATGGGAAGGCGGAGAGACAGCCCCATGAACCTGACACCGCGCGAGAAGGACAAGCTTCTCGTGGCCATGGCCGCCATGGTGGCGCGCCGCCGGCTGGAGCGTGGCGTGAAGCTGAACCATCCCGAGGCGGTGGCCCTCATCACCGATTATGTGGTGGAGGGCGCGCGCGACGGGCGCACCGTGGCCGAGCTGATGCGCGACGGCGCGACGGTGATCACCCGCGATCAGGTGATGGACGGCATCCCGGAGATGATCCACGAGATCCAGGTCGAGGCCACCTTCCCCGACGGCACCAAGCTCGTCACCGTCCACCAGCCGATTCGCTAAGGGGAGTCCCGATGAAACCCGGTGAAATCATCCCCGCCGCGGGCGAGATCGAACTCAACGCCGGCCGCGACACGGTGGAGCTGGACGTCGCCAATGCCGGCGACCGCCCGATCCAGGTCGGCTCGCACTATCACTTCGCCGAGACGAACGGGGCGCTGACCTTCGACCGCGAAAAGGCGCGCGGCTTCCGGCTGGACATCCCCGCCGGGACGGCGGTGCGCTTCGAGCCGGGGCAGACGCGCCGCGTGCGGCTGGTCGCCTACGCCGGCAACCGCGTGGTCATCGGCTTCAACGGCAAGGTCAACGGCAGCCTGTAAAGGGCGCCAGCGGAGGGCATCAGACAATGGCGCATCGCATCGACCGGGCCGAATACGCGGCTCTCTACGGCCCCACCGTGGGCGACCGGGTGCGGCTGGCCGACACCGACCTGATCGTGGAGGTCGAGAAGGACCACACCGTCTATGGCGAGGAGGTCAAGTTCGGCGGCGGCAAGGTGATCCGCGACGGCATGGGGCAGGCCCAGACCGCGCGCCAGGGCGGCGCCGTGGACACCGTCATCACCAACGCGCTGATCATCGACCACTGGGGCATCGTCAAGGCCGACATCGGCATCATCGGCGGGCGCATCGCCGGCATCGGCAAGGCCGGCAACCCGGACGTCCAGCCGGGCGTGACCATCGTCGTCGGGCCGGGGACCGAGGTCATCGCGGGCGAGGGCAAGATCGTCACCGCCGGCGGCATCGACGCCCACATCCACTTCATCTGCCCGCAGCAGGTCGACGAGGCGCTGAACAGCGGCGTCACCACCATGCTGGGCGGCGGCACCGGCCCGGCGGCCGGCACGTCGGCCACCACCTGCACGCCGGGGCCGTGGCACATGGCCCGGATGCTCCAGGCGGCGGAAGGGCTGCCGATCAACCTCGGCTTCTTTGGCAAGGGCAACGCCAGCCGTCCCGACGCGCTCTTGGAGCAGATCGCCGCCGGCGCCTGCGGCATGAAGCTGCACGAGGACTGGGGCACCACCCCGGCGGCCATCGACACCTGCCTGACGGTGGCCGAGGAGACGGACATCCAGGTGGCGATCCACACCGACACGCTGAACGAGTCGGGCTTCGTGGAGAACACCATCGCCGCCTTCAAGGGCCGCAACATCCATGCCTTCCACACCGAGGGGGCGGGCGGCGGCCACGCGCCGGACATCATCAAGGTGGCCGGCCTGCCCAATGTGCTGCCCAGCTCCACCAACCCGACGCGGCCCTTCACGGTGAACACGGTGGATGAGCATCTCGACATGCTCATGGTCTGCCACCACCTGTCGCCCCGCATCCCCGAGGACGTGGCCTTCGCCGAAAGCCGCATCCGGCGCGAGACCATCGCGGCGGAGGACATCCTGCACGACCTCGGCGTCTTCTCGATGCTGAGCTCGGACAGCCAGGCCATGGGCCGGGTCGGCGAGGTGATCATCCGCACCTGGCAGACCGCGCACAAGATGAAGGTCCAGCGCGGGCGTCTGGCCGAGGAGACGGGCGAGAACGACAACTTCCGCGTCAAGCGCTACGTCGCCAAATACACGATCAACCCCGCGCTGTCGCACGGCATCGCCCATGTCGAGGGCTCGGTCGAGGTGGGCAAGCTGGCCGATCTGGTGGTCTGGTCGCCGGCCTTCTTCGGCGTGAAGCCGGACATGGTGCTGAAGGCCGGGACCATCGCGGCCGCGCTGATGGGCGACCCCAACGCCTCCATCCCGACGCCGCAGCCGGTGCATTACCGCCCGATGTTCGGCGCCTACGGCCGCGCCATGCAGGCCAGCTCCCTGACCTTCGTCAGCAAGCTGTCTCTGGAGAACGAGGCGCTGCGCTCGCTCGGCCTGCAGCGCGAGCTGGTCGCGGTGACGGGCGTGCGGGCGATCGGCAAGAAGCAGATGATCCACAACGATTCCACACCCCACATCGAGGTCGATCCGGAAACCTACGAGGTGCGCGCCGACGGCCAGCTCCTGACCTGCGAGCCGGCGGACGTGCTGCCCATGGCGCAGCGGTACTTCCTGTTCTGAGTGTGGGGTGACGGGTTCGTGATTGGTGTCTTCGATTCCGGGCACGGCGGTCTGACGGTGCTGCGCGCGCTGGTGGCCGCCGCTCCCGGGCGTCCCTTCGTCTATCTCGGCGACCATGCCGCCGCTCCCTATGGTCCGCGCAGCGAGGAGGACATCTACCGCCTGACGGTCCAGGGGGTGGAGCGGCTGTTCGCCCAGGGCTGCGGGCTGGTCGTCCTGGCCTGCAACACGGCGGCGGCGGTGGCCCTGCGGCGGATGCAGCGGACGTGGTTGCCCGTTGCCCATCCTGGGCGCAACGTGCTGGGCGTCCTGGTGCCGATGGTCGAGGCGATCACCCGCGTGCCCTGGATGCAGGACGGCCCCGCCGCCGACTGGCGCCCGGAGCCGCGGACGGTCGGCGTCTTCGCCACCCCGGCCACCGTCGCGTCGGGCTCCTTCCCGCGCGAGATCGGCAAGCGGGCGCCCGACGTCCGGGTGGTGCAGCAGGCCTGCCCGGACCTCGTCCCGCTGATCGAGCGGGGGGCTGGGGACGCCGAACTGGCTCCGGCGGTGCGCGGCTATGTGCGGGCTCTGCTGGGGCAACTCGGCGGCCAGCCGCTGGACGCGGCGGTGCTCGGCTGCACCCATTACCCGCTGGTGGCGCATCTGTTCGCGGAGGCGCTGCCGCCGGGGGTGGAGGTGCTGTGCCAGCCCAGTCTGGTCGCCCGGTCGCTGGACAATTACCTGGAGCGCCACCCCGAATACGCCCCGTCTGCTGGCGAGGCGGCGGGCGCCCTTCGTTTCTTCACCACGGGAGCGGCGGAACCGGTCGGCGCCCTCGCGGGACGTTTCTTCGGCCGGCCCACACCCTTCGAACGGCTTTCTCCATGACCGACACGCTCCGCCGCGCCACCCGAGTCCACGCCCGCGGCCATTGGCCGGTCGAACGCGAGGCCGGCACGGTGACCCTCGCCTTCGACGACCGCCACCGCCGGCGCATGATGATGAGGGACGATGCGGGGGCCGACTTCCTGCTGGACCTGCCGCGCGCGGTCGCGCTCGACCATGGCGACGGGCTGGAGCTGGGCGACGGCGCCTATCTGCGCGTGGTCGCCGCCGACGAGGAGCTGATGGAGGTGCGCTGCGGCGGCGGGACGGAGGGCTTCGCCCGCATCGCCTGGCACCTCGGCAACCGCCACCTGCCGGTGCAGATCGTCGGCGAGACCATCCGCCTGCGCCGCGACCATGTGATCGAGGACATGCTGAAGGGGCTGGGAGCCAGCGTCGCCGCCATCCACGCGCCTTTCGCGCCGGAGGGCGGGGCGTACTCGGGGCAGGTGCATGGCCACTCGCATGGGCATGGCCACTCGCATGGGCATGGCCATGACCACGAGCACGACCATAGTCATTCGCATTCCCACAGCGATAGCCACAGCCACTCCCATTCTCATGGG
>NZ_WHOR01000084.1:0-21058 GCF_013340925.1 Azospirillum formosense | reverse complement strand
ATCCTGGAGGACGGCGCGCCCATCGCCAGCCACCCGGCGCTGGACGGCCGCGGCCAGCGGCGCATCGCCACCGGGCACCGCACCCAACCCCCGCCGGCCAACAGCCAGACACCCCGGAACGCCGCCGGTCCCGCGCCCCAGCCACAGGGCGACACCGTCACGCCCCGCTCGCTGGCCATCTACGACGCCATCGGCCGCCGCCTCGCCAGCCAGCCGGAGCGCGCCCAATGAGTGCCGTGCTGGACAGCGGCCCGGCCACCCTCGACCGCATCCGCCACTATTTGGTCGGGCTGAAGAAGATGCCGCGCGCCCTGGAGGCGCTGGAGCACATCCTGCGCCGCCTGGAGCGCGGCGAGATCTCCGCCCTGGAGGCCATCGACGCCCTGCTCGGCGAGGAGCTGACCTTGCGTGAGGGACGCCGCGTCAAGGCGGCGCTGAAGATCGGCCGGCTGACCACCATCAAGACGCTGGCTGGCTTCGACTTCTCCTTCCAGCCCTCGCTCGACCGCGACCGCATCATGACCCTGGCGCAGCTCGACTTCGTCGACCGTCACGAGGTGGTCCACTTCCTCGGCCAGCCCGGTTGCGGCAAGACGCACCTGGCGATCGCGCTGGGGGTCGAAGCGGTCAAGGCCGGGCGCTCGGTCTACTTCGCCACCCTGGCCGACATTGTCGGCTCACTGGCCAAGGCCGAGCGGGAAGGAACCCTGCGCGAACGCCTGCGCTTCCTGTGCCGGCCGCAGCTGCTGATCGTCGACGAGATCGGCTACCTGCCGGTCATCGCCGGCGGCGGCAACCTGTTCTTCCAGCTCGTGAAACAGCGGCCATCATACTACGCCCGTCCGTGGCGCTCAGGTTCAATGGATTCGGGTGACCGCGCCGCATCATCCTTGGCTGGGGCGGGTTGTTCGAGTGTTGCGGCGGCTGCGAAGCGACGGAAGCACAGATCTGCTCGTTGAAGGGGAGGATGGTCAACGGCGAGTCATCCCGCTGGCCTGGACTGAAGCTGCTCGTCTTGAGGAGCCTGTCATGCCGGCCCTGCGTTTCACGCCCGGAAGCTTGCGCGCTCTGGTCCGGCTGGTCGACGCCTGCCGCACATCCCCGCCCGCGGAGGCTCGCTATGCCAACCCCGATCCCGATGCTGTGGAGCATTCTGCCGCCGGAGGCCCAGAGGCCGATGGTGGCGTTGTGGAGCGATCTGCTGCGGCGCCGGCTGACGGGCCGGATGGCCCGCAAGGAGACGCTCCATGACCCTGTCGCCCAAAATCGAGGCCCGTCATCAGCGGCTGCAAGCGATCATCTACATCCGCCAGTCCACACCCAGGCAGGTGCAGAGCAACCAGGAGAGCACCCGCCGCCAG
The DNA here is from genome assembly GCF_013340925.1 of Azospirillum formosense. Classification (GTDB taxonomy): domain Bacteria; phylum Pseudomonadota; class Alphaproteobacteria; order Azospirillales; family Azospirillaceae; genus Azospirillum; species Azospirillum formosense. Next base: position 19,697 of record NZ_WHOR01000084.1, on the reverse strand, counting down.
TACGCCTTGGCCGAGCGCGCCCGCCAGATGGGGTGGCCAGCCTCCCAGATCCGGGTCATTGACGAGGATCTCGGCCTGTCCGGGACGAGCAGTCGCCAGCGGACCGGCTTCCAGAAGCTGGTCGCCGCCATCGGCTTGGGCGAGGTCGGCATCATCCTCGTCACCGAGGTATCGCGCCTGTCCCGCTGCAACAGCGACTGGCACCGCGTCATCGAACTGTGCGGTGTTTTCCGCACCCTCATCGCTGACGAAGACGGTGTCTACGACGCGCGAGACGCCAACGACCTGCTTCTGTTGGGCGTCAAGGGCACGCTGTTCGCCGCCGAACTGCACATTCTGCGTGGCCGGATGCGCGGCAACCTGCTGAACAAGGCGCGCCGCGGTGAACTCGCTTTGCGCCTGCCGGTCGGGTTCCGGCGCCGCCCCGACGGAGTGGTGGTGCAGGACCCCGACGACGCCGTGCGTCTGGCCATCGCCACGGTGTTCGAGCGCTTCGCCGTGCTGCGCAACGCCAGGGCCGTTCAGCGGCATTTTCTGGAGAACCGGCTGGCCTTGCCACGGTGCGCGCAGAGCGGGCCCACCGCCGGCAGCATCACCTGGGTGCGGCCGACCTACCAGATGATCCAGCAGGTCCTCACCAACCCGGCCTACGCTGGCGTCTTCGTCTATGGCCGGCGGCGGTGCGAACCGGTGCCCGGGAATCCGCCGACAACGGTCAACCGGCGGGTCGCCCTGGCGGAGTGGGACATCGTGGTGCCCGATGTCTACCCGGCCTACCTGAGCTACGACGCTTATCTGGCCAACCGCCGGGCGCTCCAGGGCAACCTCTACAACTTCGCCCGGAAAGGCAGCGGGGCTCCGCGCGAGGGAGTCGCCCTCTTGGCTGGGCTGATCGTGTGTGGCCGTTGCGGTCGCCGCATGGCCGTGAGCTACGGCTCGGCGTACCACAGCTATCATTGCCGCCGCGCCCAGGCCGACTACGGCGAGCCGCAGTGCCAGTCCTGCCCGGTGGGCGCGCTGGATGCCCTGGTGACCACCGCCTTTTTGGACGCCGTGGCCCCGGCCGGCCTCGAGGCCACCCTGGCCGCTTTGGAAACCTTGGAGCACGAAAGGGAGGCCATCGACCGGCACTGGCACTTGCGTCTGGAACGCGCCCGCTACGAAGTCGCTTTGGCGCAACGCCAGTACGACGCCGTCGATCCGGACAACCGCTTGGTGGCCCGGGAACTGGAGCGGCGTTGGAACGCAGCGCTCAGCGCGCTGGAGACGTTGGACAGCGAATACGCGCTGATGCGGCGCACCAGCCTGCTGCCGCTGGACGCCGCCGAACGCGACGAGGTGCGTCGGATCGCCGCCGACCTGCCCGGCCTGTGGCGGGCGGAGACGACCACGGCGGTCGACCGCAAAAGGCTGCTGCGCCTGGCCATCGCCGCGGTTACCGTGACGGCCGACCGCACGGCTCGCCGCGTCGATGCGGTCATCTTGTGGACCGGCGGCGCCACCTCCACCCATACGGCGGCCTTGCCGCCGGTCGGGCTCCACGCGACAACGGACGCTGCGGTGATCGCCCGCATTCGGGAGCTGTCCAGGGATCGGCCCGACCACGCCGTCGCCAAGACCCTCAATACGGCGGGCTTGTGCACGCAAACCGGAAAGGAGTGGACCTACGAGCGCGTCCAATCCATGCGCAAGCGTCACCGCATCGCCACCGGTTGCCCGATCCGAACCGGATCGTCGGACCCTCGGGCGGATGGGCGGATCTCCGCCAAAACAGCTGCGCACCGGTTGGGCGTTTCGCCGCCGCTGGTCCATCTGTGGACCCAGCATGGGATCATCCCGTGCGACCAGCGCTGCTCCCGCTCCAAACTTTGGGTTCGGCTGACGGATGCGGACATCGCGCGGCTCGACGGGTCCGCCGACGTGAGCGGCTTGCCGACGATCACCGACGTGGTTGAGGCGACGGGACTGGAGCGCGAGGCCGTGTGGGCACGGGTCCGGAACGGCGATTACATCGCTTTCCGAACGTCGCGCGGTCGCGGCCAGTGGGAGTGGCGCCTGGAGGAGCGCCCGGCCGCCGACGAGGCCGTTCCTCCTTGCCCCGTTGCTGGAAACCGAAAGGGAGGAGAGCAGTATGGATAACGATGTGACGCCCGCTACGAGCGCGGCGCCATGATCCTGACCTCCAACCGCGGCTTTTCCGAATGGGGCGACGTCTTCGGCGGCACCGTCGTCGCCTCGGCGCTGCTCGATCGCCTGCTTCACCACGCCGTCGTCGTCCAGATCGAGGGCGCCAGCTACCGCCTGCGCCGCCACGCCGAGCTGATCCCGGAAAACACCCGAATCCGCCCGATCACCACCCCGTCACCGGCGCCGCGCCGCCGGGGACGACCACCGAAAGCGAGGCCCGCCGACCCCGAAACCAATCCATGAGCACACGAACCGTCTGGGGATTTTTCGCCCGCCCGAACTGAGGAATTTTCATCCGGCCTTTACAACCTTCGCCGTCGTCTGACCGATCACCAGCCACCAATCCGGTGAGCAATCACAGATCAGCCTATCTGGTTGGCGTGCAGGGGCTTTTCGGCCCCTGCGTCTTTTTTGTTTTTTTGTACAAAATATTTTATTATTTTTTTAAAAAGGCCAAACAACACATTCCATTGCTGAACTGAGGAGCCTCGTAGACTTCAATATCCTGCACACCAACGGATTTGAAGAATTTCATGCCTATTCTTCGAACATGGCCGTATGTAAGTGGCTCATTTTCCTCAAATGGACAAGCAATAATTACATATTTACGCGATATTCTTTTCAAATGAGTAACAAATATTTCAGCCTCTTCAAGGTGCTCGATGGTGTGACTGCATGTGACGATGTCAAAGCTGTTTTCCTCTAAGTCGAAAATGTTCCCAGTGATCGACTTGATATCTGGAAATTCAGCATCGGCAATGTGCTCAAAGGCAGGATCTAAGTCGATACCGACCACTGGGTCAAAATGTAAGCGAGTAAAGGCATTAGGGTGATGGAGCAAGCGAAGGAAGGCCAACCCAACTCCAGTACGAGGCCCGACATCTAAAAGGCTTAGTGTGTGAGCGCCCTCAATGCGCCTCGATATGAAATGCGAAATATCGGCATAAAAAGAAAGTGATTGGCTGTCGCATCGGCGACGCAACAAAATTTGCTCATCTTCTAGAGTAATGCGGTCAAAGACATTTGCGATTCTTGGTAGCATGGAAGCCTCAGAGAAAGGGCCTTTCGTGGTCTGGACATTCTATCATCCCGAGATCGCCGCGTCACGAAAGGAACAACACCGCCTCGGCAGTGTGCTCCTGTAAAGTATGAATGAAAGCTGAATTTTCCATATCCTTATAAGCTGCTATAGTGGATAGCCCATCCAATGCAAAGAGGGAAATTGGCACTGACTGGTTGAAACCAATGCCCTTTGCGCTTGCTCGGTCGGCCTTGTGCGGCTCCCGCCTGCGCCGAGCCGTAAAGCCCATTCAGGCACAGCATGGAGCGGGTTCTTATTCCTACAGCTGAGGTTGCTCGGTCATGAGCTGGCGGCCCCAGTGATACGCCCGGGCGACGGCCTGATGCGTTCGCCGCCACACCGACCAACCGAGGATCAGGGCGAGCCTAGGTGGACACTGCCTCTGGAGGGCGGTGATGAGGTGGCGGATCTCCGGCCTGCTGTAGGCAATCGGCTCAAATGGCGCGCGGCTGCCGCACCCCTTTCCGCATTGAGCCGCCGACGCATGGCGGCGAGAAAGGCGAGCGCCAGCATCGAGAGGGTGATGTGCCGGTACCAGCCGTGCCAGCTAAGGACCTCGTAATCGGCCAACCCGCAATCCTGCTTGGCGATCTCGAAGCATTCCTTGATCGCCCACCGCCGCCCGGCCATCCGCACCAAGTCCGGCAAGGTGGTTTCCATCGGTCCGCAGGTGACGTAGTAGGCCTTGTCGGCGTGGTCCTTGCGGTTGCGGCGGATCAGCAGCCAGTTGTCAGTGCCGGTTGAATACTGGCTCTTCCGCAAACTCGATATAGCTGGGTGCGATTGGTGGGCTGGATGAGCACATAGAAGTGAGGTTGAGGAGAATCAATGGCTTCGGCGCCTCAGACCGGGGCTTTGATAGGCCCTCTAAGGTTGCGGACCCGATAAAGAAAATGTAAATCCTTTTCAAAGAAACTCGTTACGGGATTTTATGAACTGGAAACGTTGATGGTTGTGGGGCATTGATGGTGGATTTGTACACGGCAGTTACCGGCGGTTCTCGTTGTTTGATAATCGGCTCCTGTGTGTCTCGGCAGTTGCTGACCCGAATGTTCCAAAGAGATATTGAGAAAAAATTCCTTTGGCGTATGTGTACCGTTAGCCTCATGGCACCGCCCCCGCCCGAACAGTACAATTTTTCAGATATCGGGCTGAGCGAAAACGAAATTATGACAGTGGTCAATGATTTCAACAAGCCGTTTGACATTGAAGAACTGATCAGTTGGTCTGACTTCGTCATTATAGATTTCATGAGAGACGTGTATGACGGCTTAGAGTTGTCCAATGGCGGATTTGCCACTGCTGGTTTGGAATGGGAAACCTACAATCTGATGAAAGAGCGTGTGCCGGTCGCACGACGAGTTTCCTTCTATTCGGTCGAAATGGTGGAGCGGTGGCTGGAAGCGGCACTACGGCTAACAAAACAACTGAACGCGCAACACAAACCCTGTCTGATAATCGAGAACCAGCTGGCCCACTTCGGCTTTGATGGCGACCAGATACGTATCATACATCCGAACAACCAATGGGACCTGAAACTTAAGGGTTACTTGATGCGGCAGTACGCGCACATCATGGCAGACCTTTTGGACAACGCGGTTCTGCTGAGTGCGCCCAGCTATGCGGTGTACTCCACCAACAAGAACGAGTACGGGCTCGGCGAAGGGCACATGAGCGACGTGTACTTCAACGGGCTGGCAGATGCTTTTTACCTAAAGACAAGCCTCTCCGACGAACGGAACGACCGCGAGAATTGTGCCGTGCGAGACCGCCGGCGCAATTACTTTATTAAGAAGCTTCTCGATCATGTGCGGTTTGGCATGCCGATCTGATAAGAGCGCGGAACAAAACCCCGTTTCCCATGGCCTCACGCCATTGATTTTGCTCGGCCCGGCAGAGGCTTTGATCCGCACTCAAAGCCGATACGTGATTGCTCACCGGATTGGTGGCTGGTGATCGGTCAGACGATGGCGAAGGTTCCGCCAACCAGATCGCGGATGGCCGTCCAGGCGAATTGCCCCTGCCGGCGCGCGGTTCCGGTCACGGAGCGATAGCCGGCGTGGATGCCCGGTCCCAGTCGGAGCGAAAGCCGTTGGTCACTTTGCGAAAGACGAAGGAGGGACGGATTTCCTGCTCGCTGCCGTTGTTGGTGGGCGGCACGCGGCGGTCGGCAAAAAAGACAAAGAACTTGCCGTACCACGTCTTGATCTGACGCTGCAACTCGCGCTTGGCCGGATGAGCGGCGGGGGCACCGAGCAGCGCATCGAGGCCGCGTTCGACCTTGGCGGCGTAAGCGGCGAGCGTGCCGTCCTTCAGGCTTGATCGTCGTTTGCCAACGCGGATGGCCCAGCGCAGGTGATCGCGGATCTTCGGCGCGACCACGCTGTCGCCGCAGTCGATGGCGTACTGCACATCGCGCAACATGTGGGCGAGGCAGACTTGGTGGAGCCGCCCCAACTCCTGCTGGCCGGCGTAGCGGTCAGAGATCCTCACCTCGGGCTGATGATCCCCTAGCACCGCGGCGGCCACCACCCGGCCCCGGCTGGTAGCGATGGTGTGCAGCACGGCCCTGTCGGAGTGGAAGACCCACTGCCAGTGCGTCACGCCGTTGAGCCGCGTCGTGGTCTCGTCCGAGGCGGTAATGGGGGCGCTCAACAGCTTGGCTTTGATCGCCGCGCGGGTGCTGTCGAATGCGGCCCCCATGCAGCTGAAGGCGTTGGCGATGGCCCCCTCGGAGATGCCCAGCCCGAACAGCTCCTTCAACAGCCGCGTCAGCCGCTCGAAGCCGACATGATGGCTGTGATGCAGGCAGGCCAGCAGCGCCCGGATGCCGGGCCCGAACAGCGTCCCCGGCGGCATGGCGGCGGGTGCTTCGGCCCGATAGCGCCGTCCGCACTACCCGCAGCGGCCGCCGAACAGTTCAATCCGCGTCACCACTGGGCGGACCGCGGGCAGACCGATATGGTCGTAGCGATGCCGGCACCGACAACGCGGCTTGGCAATGCGGGCAGGCTTCGGCCAGGCGGCGCTCGGTGCGATCGGGATCAGGCGCGAGCGGCCGAGAAACACTGGGGTAGGACGGCCGCGGTTTGCGCCGCCGCTTCGCCTTGCGGGGCGGGCGCTCGGGACCTTCCTGTGAGGGCGGAAGGTGCGAATTCGCCGAAGTCTTCCTCGGCTTGCCGACCAACGCCTCCAGTTCGGCAATCCGCGCCGCCATGCGCTCGATCAGCGCCGCCTGCTCGATCAGCAGGGCGTCCTTCTCGGCCTCATTCAGGCGATAGCGCAGCGGAACCCTCATCCCGCTGTTGACTCATGTCCGGCACCTGTAAAGGCCAAAAGGAGTTTGGTTCTCCCGCACTTTGCATGAAGGCAAAGCTCACGCTGCATGAAGGGTGCAGCTGCGAAGGAGTTCTAAACCGGCTCGTCCGTACATGGTGCGCTTGATGGTTTTCAGTCGGTTGATCCGCCCCTCGACCGGGCCGGTTGATCAGGGCGTCTCCAGCGCCGCCCGTACGGTATCAGTGCCGGTTGAATACTGGTCCATCCGCATTCCCGACACTGCTGGCGAAATGCCTTGGGGATTTGCGATGGTGCAGCACTGGTCGGGTTGGAGAGGGTTTAACCTCTCCGAAAGGACGCCAGCCATGTCCCTTCGTCCCAATCCCGCCACTACCGTGCCCAAGGAAACGGCCAAGGTTGCCCGGGCGGCGTTTCCCCGCGACTGCGTGCTAATGGATGTGCGCGATGGCCTCGGGCCCGTCTTCGACGACGCCCGTTTTGCCCGGCTGTTCTCCACGCGCGGCCGTCCGGCCGAAGCCCCGTGGCGGCTGGCGCTGATTACCCTGCTCCAGTTCGCCGAGAACCTGTCGGATCGCGACGCTGCCGATGCGGTGCGAGCCCGCCTGGATTGGAAGTACCTGCTGGCCCTGCCGCTTGATGACCCGTGCTTCGACAGCACTGTCCTCTGTGAGTTTCGGGCCAGGCTCGTGGACGGGCATGCGGAGCACGAGTTGCTGGACGCGGTGCTCGCCGTGGCCATCGCCCGCCGCCTGGTTCGCCCACGGGGCCGCCAACGCACCGACTCCACCCACGTTCTGGCCGCCGTCAAGATGCGCAGCCGTATCGACGCCGCCACCGAAGCGTTCCGGCAGGCATTGAACGTGCTCGCCGTCGCCGCGCCGGCATGGCTGCTCGGCCAGATGCGGCCGCACTGGGCCGATCGCTACAGCGGGCATAGCGATTGGGGGCACGCCGCCAAAGCGCGGGCCGGCCGCGACGGGCATGTTCAGGAGTTGGGCGAGGATGGCCATCACCTGTTGGCGGCGATTTGGGCGGACGAGGCTCCGGACTGGCTGCGCCGGCTGCCCGCGGTGGAAATCCTACGCCGCATCTGGGTCCAGCAGTTCCACTTGTGCGACGACAGCGTCCGCTGGCGCGGTCCCGGTGAAGGCTATGCGCCGTCGTCACGCTTCATCAGCTCGCCGTACGATCCGGATGCCTGCTACGGGCGCAAGCGAACCACGACCTGGGTCGGCTACAAGGCTCACCTGACCGAGGCTTGCGACGAAGGACGGCCGCGGATCATCACCCATGTGCAGACCGAAACCGCGCCCACCGCCGATGGTGAGGTGACGACACCGGCCCACCGGGCTCTGGCCGCCAAAGGGCTGCTGCCCGCCCAGCACCTGGTGGACACCGGCTACCTCGACGCCGCTCTTCTGATCGAGGCCACACGGGACTTCGGCGTTGACCTGGTCGGGCCGACCCGCTCCGACCTGCAATGGCAGGCGCGCCGGGGAACGGGCTTTGCCGCAGCCGCCTTCCAGGTCGATTGGGACGCCCAGCATGTGACGTGTCCCAGAGGGGCCAAAAGATCGGGTTGGACAGCGAGCACCGAGTTCGGCTGGGAAACGGTGAAAGTGAAGTTCTCCCAGGCTGACTGCAAGCCGTGTCCGAACCGCACGGACTGTGCCGGTCCGACGGCGTCGCGCCGGATGATGACGTTGCGCGATCGACGGGAGTTCGAAGCGCTTCAGGCCGCGTGCAAGCGCGAACAGACCCCGGAGTTTCGGGCCGTGCACGCGCTGCGGGCCGGAGTGGAGGCGACTCTGTCCCAAGGGGTGCGCTGCTTCGGCCTGCGCCGGGCTCGGTACGTCGGCCTTGCGAAGACCCGTCTCCAGCACGTCGCCATCGCCGCCATGAACCTGGTCAGGATCGGCGACTGGCTGGCCGGCGTCCCGATCGCGCCAACCCGGCGATCGCACTTCGGCCAACTCGTCGGGCTTGCAGGCGCCACCTGATTTCGCCAGCGGTGTCGGGAATACGGATGGACCAATTTTCATCCGGCCTTTACAATGCGCGGGGCTGTGGTGGCGAGCCACAGGAGGGTGTCGGCAGAGACCGGCCGGCATGCCGAAGCGCTGGACAAGCCGCCCCCCAGCTTCGCCGCCCAGGGCGAGGGCAATGTGGCGCTGAATATCGACGAGGCGCTCGGAGCGCCGGGCGGAGGGCTGCACAATCCCCGGCAGGCGCTCGGCGAAGGTGTGCTTCGGGCAACGGGCTTCTTGGCACAGGAACCGGCGTGCTTGGAGGCGAAGAATTACCGGCCAGCCTTGCCATGGCAGATCGGCCAAATGGCGCTCATAATGGCTGTGCACCCGCGACGAAGGCGCGTGGCAGCGTGGGCACGGAACTGATGGGCGTCGGGGGCGGACGAAGATGGTGATGCGGTCCGGCTCCGGCAGAACATGCTCGACGCAGAGACCGTTGGGGATCATGGGGAGAAGGCGCTTGGTCACGGTGAACTGAATCTGGTGCGATGTTCACTTCATGTGCTCATCTCTGGCGTCCAGTGCCACCGGCATTACGCAAAGTGCGGAAGAACCAGTATCCAATCGGCACTGACAAAAATAAACGGATTGTTATGTTTTCCATATATAGTTCAGTGGCCATAAGTCCTTGCCGTGGTAACCTCCCATGAAGGAGGTTGCTGATGATCAGACTGTTGAGGCATCACACCATAAGAAGGTTTTGCAAAGAGGGAATGCAATGAAAATTTCAGTTTTTGGCAACTGTCAATCCCAAATTATGCAATCTATAATTAGATTTTCCTCAGATCTGTTTGAAGTTCCAAATATAAAGCTAAATTACATGGTAACGAAAGGAGATGAGTACGAGATAATTTCTCAGTTCGAGTCTTCAGATGTTATTTTTGCCCAAAGAGTATCCGATGATTTCGGAGTTGAATGGGCGAGATCGTCCGTACTAAAGTCGATGTTCAGAAACAAGCTTCTTGTTTGGCCAAATATATATTTTGATGGATACTATCCAGACGCTCGGTATGTTTATTTGAATGGGTGGGGCAAGTTACCTGGCCCGCTCGACGACTACCATTTCGATAACATTATCACAGCGCATGGCAAAGGCATGACGGTTCAGGAAGCTACCGAAATGCTGCGGTCGGGCAGAGCCCTAACCCAGAAAATGGACTATTTCCACTCTTCTCTGTTATCACTGCAGAGCCGTGAGGCTGACGTCGATATTCCAATCTCCGACTTCATCGAGGCAAACCTGAAAACGCGGCTGTGCTTTTACACGCCCAACCATCCCATAACCTTTGTCATGGTCGAGATGTGCCGGCGCTTGCTAGCTAAGGCCGGCATTCCATTTGACCTAGAACGAGCCAACACATACGGAGGCAAGCTGGACCGCATTCAAATTCCGTTCCACCCCTTCATTCGGCAGAAATACAGCTTCGACTTTCCTTTGGACGATATCTACAATGGGCTCTCGATCAACGCTATTGAGCCCTTCAAGGTGCAGCTCGGGGGCGCGGCACGTTACAGCCTAGAGGAGTTGGTCGTAGCCTTCTACCGCTTGTACGACCACGCCTTCGCCCCGCAGAAGGCTATCCCGTGACGTCCCCTCTAAGAGTGCGGATCAAAACCTCTGCCGGGCCGAGCAAACTCAATGGCTTGAGGCCATGGATAACTGGGTTCTGATCCGCGCTCTAAGCCCTATGTTCGCAGCCTGAAAGGAGTGGCGGCCCGCTTTACGACATGCCCCAATCTTGGGTTGCGCCGGACTGGTTGGCGCCAAGCCTCAGATATGGAAGGCGGGCAGATGAATTCTACCATTCTCATAGGTCTAGACGTGCATAAGCGTCCCGATCAACCCCATCAAGGACACATTCCGTCCATATCGGTTGCAATGGAATAAAATATTCCTAAAATCGTAGGCGCGAGTTCAGGACGGCCCAAGCAGATGATGTTCAACAATTTTTCTAAAAATGGCTGGTCTGATGAGGCGCCGGTTCCGACGCTGACGGCGGAACAGAATTTTATCTGGTTGCTGCGGGAAGACATTCGAGGCAAGGCGCTAGTGAACGCTCCGTCCGGGCGCCGGCGGTTTCTCGCCTGGTGGGCACTAAACCAGCGCAAAGAATACCCCAAGGCTTCGGACCTGACGGATGCGCAAATCACCTATCTCACCACCCCTATGGCAAACGCGGGAGTCGGAAGCACCCCGCCTTTGACCCACCTCATGATCGGTGTGTGGGAGTTGCTGGACCACATCCGCAGCCGCTTCGACCTCCACAGCGAGGAAGGGCGGACAGACCTGTTCGACTGGTACTGCCTGACAGCAGTGTCCGAACTAGGCCTGGACCGCTATCTCTCGGCAGACCAGCGGCGTTATTTGGCGGATCCGGTAGCCTTGGTCGGCGACACGGGCCTGCCAGTCACCCGCGCGATGCTGTCCCTTTGGCGCTTCCGGAAGGACGTCCGCGGTGCGTTCGACTTGGGTCGGCCCGACGGGCTGCGCGCCTTCCTGTCCTGGGTCCTCGTCTATGGCTTCAAGGAATGCCCAATCCTCACGCTCTATTGCGATGAGGAGTTCAAGCGGGCGCTCAAAACGGCGGGGCGCGGCCTTGCCCATGGGCTCGAACCGCTGGACAGCTTGGCCACCGCGCTCTGGCACGCACGCGAAGAATTGCAGCTCCATTTCCCGCTAAATAGCCTAGATGGCCGCCACGCTTACTTGGCCTGGCATCGGAACGAGGGCCAGCGGGCCTATGGACAGGACGTGCTGTTCGAGCTAGCGCAAACGCCTCCCCCGCAGGCACGCACAGCAGCGGCACCGCGGCGGGCGTTGACGCCGGGCGTTAACCTAATCGGCTTCGCCCGCGGCGAGTTGGGCATCGGCGAGGATGTCCGCATGGCCGCCAAGGCCTGCGCGGCGGTCGGCATTCCCTTCACCGTCTACGACACCCCGCCCGGCCCGACCCACCGGCAGGCGGACCGGCGGTTAGACGCGTACATCACCACCGAGGCGCCACACGCCGTCAACGTCTTCTGCCTGACCGGCTTCGACACCGCGCGCACCTACGTCGAACATCCCAACCTGTTCGAGAGCCGCTACAACATCGGCTATTGGCCGTGGGAGTTGCCGGACTGGCCGGCCTCCTGGGCGAGCGCCTACGACATCGTCGACGAGATCTGGGTGTCCACCCGCTATACCCAGGAAGCTTTCGCCCTCACCGCCCCGGTGCCGGTCCTCCTGATGCCGATGGCGGTGGCCGGAACGCCGGCGCGGGCCTACCGGCGCGCCGATTTCGGGTTGCCCGAAGGGCGCTTCCTGTTCCTGTTCACCTTCGACTGGAATTCCTACGTCGCGCGCAAAAATCCCGGGGCCTGCATAGATGCCTTCCAGGCGGCCTTCCCGCCCGGCGGGGCGGCCGGCGTCGGGCTCGTGCTGAAGGTCATGGGCGGGCGCGACGACGATCCTCGCTGGCGCGCCCTGCTGGCGCGGGTCGCGGCGGATCCGCGCATCCTTGTCCTGCACGGCACGCTCGACCGTAACGCGGTGCTTGGGTTGGCGACGCTGTGCGACGCGGTCATCTCTCTGCACCGGTCGGAAGGTTTCGGGCGCACGCTGGCCGAGGCGATGCTGCTCGGCAAGCCGACCATCGCCACAGATCATTCGGGCAACACCGACTTTTGCACGCCGGAGACCTGCGCGCTGGTGCCGGGGCGCCTCGTCCCCGTCCAGCCCGGCGAGTATCCCTGGGGCGAGGGCATGATGTGGGCCGAGCCAGACGTCGGCCAAGCCGCCCTAGCAATGCGGCGCCTAGTGTCCGACCACGCCCATCGGGAGTTGATCGCGCGCGCCGGCCAGCGGCTGGTCGCCACGCGTCACGACCCGTGCGCGGTGGGGCTGCGCTACAAGCGGCGGATCGAGGCTCTGCTTAGTCGGCTGGCCCGCCAATCAGGTGACAGTCGCGCCAGCTGACGCGGGCGCGCCGAACATGCGCAGCAGGGCCGACAGCGCCGCCTCCGGCGTGATTGGGGCGACGATGAAGCCGTTCGGCCAATGGCGCAGCCGCTCCGCCGGCGCGCCGATGTCGAAGACGCCGACCGGCAGCCCTAGCCCGACCACCTCGTCCAGAATGTAGCAATAGGTTTCCGGCCAGATTGACGGAAGGAAGACGGCGCGGCACCCATGTTCCGCAAGACGGCTGCGGAGTTCCTCCGGTTTATAGGGGCCGTTGTCCCGGAAATGAGGCGATCGGATCGGGCGGTCGATGTTGCCGAACAGTTCGAACACTAGGGGCAATTCCTGTGCCTCCGCCAGCCGCACCATCGCCTCCAGCATCCGCGAACCCTTGGCCACGTTGATGCCCCCGACGACCGCGATGCCTGCGGCCGGGCCGGATGGCGGTGGCGGCAATGGCGTGACTGTCAGATGATCGACCAGATGCGGCATGATACGCACCCGCTCGTCCGGCAATGTGAAGGCCCGCCGCAACGTGCCAAGCGCGCTCCTTGAAAAGACGACGTGCCGGTCGGCGAGATCAAAAAAGTCCTGCCAAGCCCGGCGGTAGGCCGCCATGTCGAAGGTTCCATCCAGATCCATTCCGAAGGCTCCACTCCAGCCGGCATCGGTACCCGGCCAATGGGCGTGAGCGTTGACGGGAATGCAGGATCGGCAGCGTTCGGGATCCGGCACGCCGCAGAAGCGATCTTCGGAATCGATCAGGTTCAGCGACGGGCAGATCGGAAAGTAGTCGTGATGCAGGAGGCGCAACGGGACTCCCCGCTCCAGGCGAAGCGACCGGGCGAACGCTATCACCGCCTCGGGATTCCAATAGCCGACCAGTGAATTGACCACCACCTCCGCCAGAGGCAGCGCCTTGGCCAAGGCCGCGACGTCGGTCAGGTCGTTCGCTGGAAACCGGACCGTAGCCTCACGATGCAGAAGCTCGACATCGAGCGCACCGTCCGGCATGCCAAGGACCGGCTGCGCCGCCGGCCGCACCAGCAGGACCGTCCGGCCAGCCGCCTGCAAGCGCGCCACTTCCTTGGTGCGGAATAGCGCAGCACCACCCTTGCCCGAGTGGTCGAACAGCAGCACCGTCCGCAGCCGGTCGGAACGCCCCAGGATGCGCACGACCGCGGCGGCCCGGAGAGGGCGTAACGGGTCGGCGCGGATGAAGTCCTGTACTTCCGCGTCAAACTCTGGATAACGCTGCCGGATGATCTCCCCGGACGCGGCGATCTGGCTTTGCTTCTCCTGACTGGTGAAGCTGCCGCCGTGCTTGTGATGGACGTAGAGGTTGGGGACCGCCACGTTGACGTAGCCGTGGCGCATGGCGCGGCGGCACCAGTCCACTTCCTCGCCATAGCCACGCCCGAATGCGGCCAGGTCGAAACCGCCGATGTCGCGCAATGCCTTTCGGTTCAAGGCCATGCAGAAGCCGACACCGGTCGGCACCTCCACCGGCGCGACGTCCTTCAAGGTCGCGAAAACCGCGTCGATGTCCTGAACCGCTGCGCCGAGAAAGGGCGTGTTGTCCTCCGGCATGGCCGGAAATCCGCAGATGGTGCCGGCGTTGGTGAACGGAGTGGTGCTGGCGATCCGGGGCGTCCGCTCGATCGGACTGACCAGCCGCTCTAGCCAGCCGGGCGGCACCTCGACGTCGGTGTTCAGCAGAACGACGTGACCGTCGGGGTTCAGTCGGGTTGCAACCTCCAGGCCGGTGACGACGGCCTTCAGATAGCCTTCGTTGGCTGACTTGGACACGAGCGTCACATGGTCCAGCGATGTGGTGAGCGCGATCAGAAAGGCCGTTATGCTGCGATCGGGATTGCCGTCGTCGATGAAGACGATGTGATGCTGGGACTCGACCGTCTCGATCAGCGCGCGCACCAATGGGGTCAGGAACGGCTTGCCGCCATAGACCGGCACAATGATGGTCACGGGGGCGATGCGCGACGTCTCCCGCTTCGGCGAGACCGGTTCGAACAGGTCGAGTGCCTGCCGCGCCCGCGCCAGGGACGATGGCAGGGCCGCGGCGTAGCGCAAACCACGCTCGGTCAGGAACCGGTACTCCACCGCCCCCGGACCGCGCCCGCAGGCGAGTTGCCAACTACGCAACGACAGGCCTTCGCGCAGTATCAACGGCACGAGGAACTCGTCGCCTCCGGCGGTCAGCCGCAGGACGACGGCCGACGTACTGAGCGGCAGGGCCGCGACCACCACGAACCCCGAACGGTCGGCCAGAGGGTTTCCAATGGCGAGCCCGACGTCGTGGCGGTCGATCCCCCTTTGGACATGGACGGCGGGCGGACGCTGTCCCCCGTCGATCACCACGTCGAAACCGCAAAGGCCGTGCCGGTTGTGGAAAGCCCAGCCATCGATCCGCAGTTCGGTGCCGACCTCCACCCGCTCGATGAAGTAACCGAACGCCCCGTTCGTGCTCATCGCCTCACGCCCCGATAGCCACGTTGGGATCTGTTCGCCTGTGATCGGGCCATCAATCGGCAAAGATGCTGTCCCGGTCGTCCGGGGAAAGGATCAGATCGGTGTCCCATGGCATGATGCCTCGAACCGGACCGCTCTGCGCGCAGCGGATTTCTGTGTAGTCAAGGCCACGCAGGGTTGCGATGAACCAGAAGAACGTATCGGGCATGCCGGCTGGTGTCAGGTTGATGACGCGCGCGCCGGGCGGGGCGAAGGCGATGTTGGTCATGGCCGCTCCCATAACGCCGACGATCCGCGAGGCTCCCTTGAACAGGGCGATCTGCTCGGGCAGCGGAAGCCCGTCCGGCTCGATCAGCCTGTAGCCGCGCGCTTGGGCGTGGGCGATCAGCGCGTCCTCGTCGACGATGCGGCGGATCCCCGTCGCCCGGCGTGTGACGAACAGCCGGTCCGCTCTGGCAGGCGCGACACCGCGCGCCACGGCGTCGATGCCGTCAAGGACCAGAGGCGACATGAAGCCGCCATGCTCGCTCAATCCATCCACCAGCAGCAGGTCGGCGAAGCGCCAGGGTGTGTCGTCGGCGACGCGGGTGCGGGCGAGATCGACGCCCAGCATGGACAGCGAGAAGGCCATGGTGTCGTTGAGATGGCCCGGCGCGTGCGCGACGAGAAAGCGCACGTCTAGTTCCGGCAGCCATGTGCGGACGAGATGCGCCTTGGGCAGCATCTCCATCATCCAGTGGCCGTAGTTGCCGATGCCGCGCTTCTTGCACAGCAGGATGGGGCCGGCGGTATCCGTTTCTGCCTCTCCTCCCCGCTCGATAGCCGCCAGAACGGCCGCATGGGCTTGGTCGATCTCTGCTTCGGAATGCTGGGTGATGGTCTCGCGGTAGAGATTGCCCTCGCGGTCGAAGACCAACCCCTCCTTGGCGACCCAAACGTCGCTGAGGCGCGCAACGCGCACCGGCCGCTCCGGAAAGCGCGGCGTGTTCCAGGCCCACTCCATCGCCTGCAGAACAGGCTGGGGGATCAAAGCCTTGTTGACGAGGTTGGGATATTTCGCGTCGAAGCCGGGCGACATCAGGGTAAGGATGACGGAGTCATCAGGCAGGCTGATCGGTCTCGGGCACATCCAGGCGAAATTCCATCAGAGTCCATCAGAAGTCCTGAACCGCTTCCCCCTTCTGGGAAACCCCGCGCCGTGGCAGCGGCGAAGGGCTTCCGGACCAAGCGGTGTGATCAGGAGCGACCGTAATGGTCGTCGAAACGGACGATGTCGTCTTCGCCCAGGTAGGAGCCGGACTGCACCTCGATCAGGTTCAGCGGCACCTTTCCAGGATTCTCCAGCCGGTGCGGGGTGCCCAGCGGGATGTAGACGGACTCGTTCTCACGCAGCAGGGTCTGCTGGTCGCCGTGGGTGACGAGCGCGGTTCCGTTCACCACCACCCAGTGCTCGGCACGGTGATAGTGCTTCTGAAGCGACAGGCGGGCGCCCGGCGCCACCGTCAGGCGCTTCACCTGGAAGCGGTCGCCGGCGTGCAGCGACTGGTAGAAGCCCCAGGGACGATGCACCCGGCGGTGCAGCAGCGGCTCGCTGCGGCCCTGCTTCTTCAGATGCTCCACCAGCGGCTTGATGTCCTGCGCACGATCCTTCGCGGCGACCAGGACGGCGTCCTCGGTGGCGACCACCACAACGTCTTCCATGCCGAGCAGGGCGACGAGGGCGCCGTCCTCGCTGCGGGCGTAGCAGTTGCGGCTGTCCCAGGCGATGGAGTCGCCGTGGCAGACGTTGCCGGCTTCATCCTTGTCGCCGATGTCCCACAGAGCCGACCACGCGCCGACGTCGGTCCAGCCGATGCTGCAGGGCACCACGGCGGCGGCCTCCGTGCGCTCCATCACCGCGTAGTCGATGGAGATGTTGGGGGAGGAGGCGAAGGCATCCTCGTCCAGGCGGAAGAAGTCGAGGTCGGACCGTCCCCGGGCGAGCGCGGCCCGTGCCGCCTCCAGGACCGCCGGCGCCCAGCGCTCCAGCTCGGCCAGATACTGGCGCACCGGGAGCAGGAACATGCCGCTGTTCCAGTAGAAGCTCTTCTCCGCCAGATAGCGCTCGGCCTGCTCGCGCGGCGGCTTCTCCACGAAGGCGGCGACCCGGAAGGCGCCGTCATGCCCCTTCACCGCGTCGCCGCGGCGGATGTAGCCGTAGCCGGTCTCCGGCGCGGTCGGGACGATGCCGAAGGTCGTCAGCAGACCGGAAGCAGCGGCGGCGGACGCCGTGGCGACGGCCTGGAGGAAGGCGGGCCGGTCCTTGATCGCGTGGTCCGCCGGCAGGAGCAGGATCTGACCGTCGGGGTCCTGCTCCGCCACCACCAGGGCGGCAACGGCGGCGGCGGCGGCAGTGTTGCGTCCGACCGGCTCCAGGATGATCCGCGCCTTCCGGTTTCCGGCCTGACGCATCTGCTCGGCGATGACGAACCGGTGCTCGTGATTGCAGACGATCAGGGGATCGGCGAACAGCGCCGTATCGGACACCCGTCCCGCCGTGTCCTGCAGCATCGAATGCTCTGAACAGAGCGGCAGGAACTGCTTCGGATACTGTTCCCGCGACATCGGCCAAAGCCGGACTCCGGCGCCGCCGGACAAGATGACGGGATGAATGCGCATGCTCTGAGGGGAGTTCGTCATGACGGCCGGAACTGCATCATCGGAAAGGAAATCAACTCCCTGTGTAGAGGTTTTGGGACAGACATGCTACAGCGAAATCCGATGCTTCGGAGCCTCCTTCCACACGGCTCCGTAGTGAGTCTCTAGCGCTCCACCTCTCATTGATCGATGGCAGGTCCTCGGACTGTTTTCATACCTCTCCCGACCGCGACGGCGGGGCTTCGGAAAGAAAGCGACATTTACAGGAATGCCTGAACAACGATCTTTTGAGCACAGCGGGCAACGTCCGCAATCATCCGCGGCGGGGCATGAGGGGCCGGCGCCGCTTTTCACCATCATCACGCCCTGCCTGAACCGCGCCGCCCTGGTGGCGGAAGCCGTGGACAGCGTGCTGGCCCAGGGCGAGGTCGCGGTCGAACACATCGTGGTGGATGGCGGCTCCACCGACGGCACGCTGGAGGTTCTGGCGCGCTACCCGCACCTGCGCGTGCTCACCGGCTCCGACCGCGGCGTCTATGACGCCATCAACCGCGGCTTGGCCATCGCGCGCGGGGCGGTCATCGGGCATCTCAACAGCGACGACCTTCTTCTTCCGGGAGCGTTGGCCGCCGTCGCGCGCGTTCTGGAGGCGGCACCGGACGCCGACGCGGCCTGCGGCGGCGTCACGGTCGTCGAAACCGCTGCCGGCAGCGGAGCCGGTGACAGGCGGGTGCGGGAAATCTGCGGCTACGACGATCCCCAGATGAAGACGCTGCGCCCGGTCGATCTGTGCCGCGGCGTGCCGATGATCAACGCACGCTTCTTCCGGCGCGGCCTGTACGAACGGGTCGGCCTCTACGACCCCTCCTACCGCTACGCCGGAGACCGCGACTTCCTGATCCGTGCCTGGACCGCCGGCATGAAGACCGTCCCGGTGGCGGAGCGGGTCTATGTCTACCGCCAGCACGCCGGCTCGATGACCATCATCGGCGGCATGCGGCATATGGTCCCTTGGCTCGACGAACATCTGCGGCTCGCGCGCCGGGTGATGGACGATCCCTCCAGCACGCCGGCCCTGCGCCGCGAGGCGCGGGACTGGTACGCCTTCGAGTTGGGCCGGGCCGCCACCCGCGCCCTGACCGCGGGGCGCGTGGGACAGGCCGCCCGCCTGGCTCTCGGCGGCACCGCCACGGACCCCGCCTGGCCCGCGCGCTTCGCCCTGCAGGCAGCCGGCTATTGCCTTCGCCGCCTTGAACGGGCAAAGGAACGCTCAGCTTCCAGTCCGCCCTGACACCCTTCCGTCCTTCCAGCCGAGCCCTTTTCCATGTCCTTATCCCAGTCTCCGCCCGTCCCCGGCTTCGCCGCGTTCGTCGAGCATCTCGCGGAGACCGAACCGGTTTCCCGGATCCTGGCGGTCGGCGAAGGGCCGGGCCGGGACGCCCTGCTTCGCGGACTGGCGCGCAACCCGCGGCGCCCGTCCCTGGCGAGCGTCCGGACCGGGACGCCGGAAGGGAGCGAGGTGGCCGTCCCGCTTCCGGACGCGCATGAGGTGGGCGAGCTCTGGCTGCGTTTCCGCAGCGACCCGGACCTGCCGCCCCTGGCCGGCCTGCTGTCGCAGCTTGAACAGGACAGGGCGCGGCACCCCTCCGCCCCGCCCGTGACCGCCCCTCCGAAGGCCGGCACGCGGCGTCCCGATGAGGGCTTCGGGCTGCTGCTGATCGAGGAGGCCGGCTTCGCCGGGTTGCGCGCGCTGGAGTGGGCCGATGACTCCGCCACGGTGGTGGTCCGCGACTCCGCCACGGGCAGCGGCTGGCTGATGCGCCGCCGCCTGCGGGACGAGATGGGCTGGGAGACGGTCGCGGAGGAAGCGGACTGGGCGGCCTTCCGCCTGCGCCGTTCCGTGGAGCATCCCCTGCCGATCCACTTCTTCACCATCGTGCTGAACGGCGAGCCCTTCATCCGCTACCACGAGCGGGTGTTCGCGGAACTGCCCTTCGACTGGCACTGGCACGTCGTGGAAGGCGTGGCCGCG
>NZ_WHOR01000083.1:0-21297 GCF_013340925.1 Azospirillum formosense | reverse complement strand
GCCGCAGCCCGCCCC
Organism: Azospirillum formosense; assembly: GCF_013340925.1. Classification (GTDB taxonomy): domain Bacteria; phylum Pseudomonadota; class Alphaproteobacteria; order Azospirillales; family Azospirillaceae; genus Azospirillum; species Azospirillum formosense. Next base: position 21,282 of record NZ_WHOR01000083.1, on the reverse strand, counting down.
AGGCGCCAAGCGCCGCCGGGCTGGCGCTGTTCGCGGCGCTTGGCGCCTGGGGCGGGCTGCGGCTGGCCGGAGCGTCCGACGCGACGGTGCCCGGCGTGCGGCTGCGGCTGGTCCAGCCGGCCATCGACCAGCGGCTGAAATGGGCGGCGGGCGAGCGGGTGCGCAACGTCCAGCAGCAGATGGAACTCTCCGCCGCTCCATCCAGTGAGCCGATCACCCATGTGATCTGGGCCGAAACCGCGGTGCCTCTGTTCCTCGACCAGGACGCCCGCCTGCGTCAGGCGCTGGGATCGGTCACCCCGCCCGGCGGGCTGCTCGTCACCGGGGTGCCGCGCATGGAGGCCGGGCCGGAGGGCGAGCCGCTCTATTACAACAGCCTGGCGGCGGTCGACGGCAGCGGTGCGGTGACGGGGCGCTTCGACAAGTTCCATCTCGTGCCTTTCGGCGAATACATGCCGCTGCGCCGCTGGCTGCCGGTCGGGGCGATCGCCGGCAACGGGGCGGAGTTCTCCGCCGGGCCGGGGCCGGTGTCGCTCGATCTCAAGGGCTTGCCGCCGGTCAGCCCGCTGATCTGCTACGAGGTGATCTTCCCGGGCGCCGTGTTGCCCGCCGCCGAGGATGGCGCCGGACGGCCGCGCTGGATGCTGAACCTGACCAACGACGCCTGGTACGGCAACACCGCCGGCCCGTACCAGCATTTCGCCATCGCCCGGACCCGTGCGGTGGAGGAGGGGATGCCGCTGGTCCGCGTCGCCAACACCGGCATCTCCGGCGTGGTGGACTCCCACGGCCGCGTCACCGCCATGCTGCCGCTTGGTCACAGGGGTGTGGTCGATGCGGCCTTGCCGGAAGCGCTTCCCACCCCCACTCTCTACGGACGGGTGGGCGACGGCGCGTTTGGGTTGCTTCTTATGACCTGTTTCGCGGTGGGCCTGCGCGCACGACATCGCAGATAGCGCATCCGAGACTCTTTTTTCAATCACGCGCATCGGGAGCGCTCGGGCGCCCTTGACTGCATACATGGATATGTCGTATCAAGGTTGCACAACTGTTTCAGGGAATTAGAGCAATGCAAGCAACGCCAGCGCGGGGCCGCCGGGCCACTGCCGGCCGTCCTAAGACGGGAAAGCCGAACCCGATCGACGTGCACGTCGGTTCCCGCGTCCGTTTGCGCCGGACCCTCCTGGGCATGAGCCAGGAGAAGCTGGGCGAGGCCATCGGCCTGACCTTCCAGCAGGTGCAGAAGTACGAGCGCGGCGCCAACCGCATCGGCGCATCGCGCCTGTTCGACCTCAGCCGCGTCCTGGACGTTCCTGTGTCCTTCTTCTTCGACGACATGCCTGCGGAAGCCGCCGCGGCCCCGGTTGACGACGACGAGGGCGCCGCTGCCGGTTTCGAGGAGCGTTCGGGCGGCTACGAGCCCGACCCGATGGCCAAGCGCGAGACGCTGGAACTGGTGCGCGCCTACTACCGCATCAACGACCCGTCGGTGCGCAAGCGCCTGTTCGAACTGACCAAGGCGGTTGCCAACTCCGGCATGGTCGAAGCGGCCGAATAAACGGTTCGAGAGACGCAAGCCGAGCAACCGGAAGCAATCCGGACGGCAGGAAGATTGGGGAACGCGGCTTTCCGGCCCGTTCCCCGATGTTTTTTTAAGGCGAATTTCCGTTGCCCTCCCCCAACCCCGGGGAGATCGCTTGACCTGGAACGCAAACCTTGTCACATACGGCAAATGACTGGCTTTCCGTGGGTGCTGCGCTGGTCTCCCCCGATAATTCTGTACAATAGCCCCCGTCCATTGCCGAGGTTCGTCGTGGCCAAGCTCAACTACGTGTTCACCAGCGAGTCCGTGTCCGAAGGCCATCCGGACAAGGTGTGCGACCGCATCTCCGACGCCATCGTCGATCTGTACCTGTCGCACGACCCCTACGCCCGCGTGGCCGTGGAGACGCTGGCGACCACCAACCAGATCGTTCTGGCCGGCGAGGTGCGCGGGCCGGAGAGCATCACTCCCGACATGCTGGTCCAGGTCGCCCGCGCCGCGGTGAAGGACATCGGCTACGAGCAGGACGGCTTCCATTGGGAGAAGATGGACGTCAAGTGCTTCGTCCACTCCCAGTCCGCCGACATCGCGGTCGGCGTCGACGCCGCCGGTGAGAAGGACGAGGGGGCGGGCGACCAGGGCATCATGTTCGGCTACGCCTGCAACGAGACCCCGGCCCTGATGCCGGCGCCGATCTACTACAGCCACGCCATCCTGAAGTCGCTGGCCGAGGCGCGCCACTCCGGCGCCGCCCCGCAGCTCGGCCCCGACGCCAAGAGCCAGGTGACTCTGCAGTACGAGAACGGCAAGCCGGTGCGCGCCACCGCGGTGGTCGTCTCCACCCAGCACGCCGACGGCCTGACCCAGGAGGAGGTGCGCGAGATCGTCCGTCCGCACGTTCTCAACTGCCTGCCGGCGGGCTGGATGTGCGACGAGGCGAGCTTCTACGTCAACCCGACCGGCCGCTTCGTCATCGGCGGTCCGGACGGCGACGCCGGCCTGACCGGCCGCAAGATCATCGTGGACACCTACGGCGGTGCCGCTCCGCACGGCGGCGGCGCCTTCTCCGGCAAGGACCCGACCAAGGTCGACCGTTCGGCCGCCTACGCCGCGCGCTACCTCGCCAAGAACGTGGTCGCCGCCGGCTTGGCCGAGCGCTGCACGATCCAGCTCTCCTACGCCATCGGCGTGTCGAAGCCGCTGTCGGTCTATGTCGACACCCACGGCACCGGCACGGTGGACGAGGACCGGCTGTCGGACGTGCTGCAGAAGCTGGTCGACCTGTCCCCGCGCGGCATCCGCACGCATCTGGGCCTGAACCGTCCGGTCTATGCGCGCACCGCCGCCTACGGCCATTTCGGCCGCGAGGCGGAGGCCGACGGCGGCTTCTCCTGGGAGAAGACCGACCTCGTCAACGATCTGCGCGCCGCCTTCTTCTAAGAAGAGGCTTCTTCCAAGACCGGACCCGTTCGTCCGGGATGCAGGGGCCGCACGGCCCCTGCGTTCGTTTTGGGACCCTGTTGTCACGATGACCGACTCCTTCCTGGACTCGTCCAAGAGGCTCTACGGGCGGCGCAAGGGGCGTCCGCTCCGCAAGCGCAAGACCGAACTGCTCGACGGGCTCCTGCCGTCGCTGGAAATCCCGGTGCCGCAGCCGGGCGACCGCATCGACCCCCACGCCCTGTTTTCCAAACCCATGCGCGACGTCTGGCTGGAGGTCGGCTTCGGCAGCGGCCACCACATGGCGTGGCAGGCGGCGAACAACCGCGACGTCGGGGTGATCGGGGCGGAGCCCTTCATCAACGGCGTGGCCGGTCTGCTCAAGCTGGTGGACGACGAGGGCGTGCAGGACAACGTCCGTGTCCTTCCAGACGACGCCCGCCCTCTGCTCGACGCCCTGCCGGACGCCTCGATCGGGCGCGCTTTCGTGCTGTTCGCCGATCCCTGGCCGAAGAAGCGCCACTGGGAACGCCGCTTCATCGGCCCGGACAACCTGCCGCGCCTCGCGCGCGTGCTGAAGGACGGGGCGGAGCTGCGTCTGGCCAGCGACGACATGGGGCTGGTGCGCTGGATGCTGGAACACACGGTCCGGCACCCCGATTTCGAATGGACCGCCCGCGGCCCGTCCGACTGGCGCCACCGCATCGCGGACTGGCCGCCCACCCGCTACGAGGAAAAAGCCATCGAGGCCGGGCGCAAGCCGGTGTTCATGCGCTTCATCCGCAAGGCGCGGGGGTAGACACCACCGGCTCGCCATAATGCTCCACCACCGGGAACGGGTCGTAGAAGCGGTGGAGCAGCGCCTTCCAGCGGGCGTAGCGGTCGGACCCCCGGAAACCTTCGGTGTGGTCCTCCAGCCGCTCCCAGCGGACGAGCAGAAGATAGCGGTCCGGCCCTTCGAGGCAGGGCCGCAGTTCCAGCCCAAGGAAGCCCGGAGTCGCGGCGATCAGGGGCTGAGCCTCGGCCATCGCCCGTTCGAAGGCCGGGCCCTGGCCGGGTCTGACGGTCAGCAGGGCCGTTTCGAGGATCACGGTGAACTCCGTCCTGGAGGCGTTTTCCGCGCCGTTCGACGGCCGCCGAGGGCTTGACCTTACCCGGGTTGGACCCGCTCACCAAGCGCCGGGCATAGGACCTTGCGGAAAAGCGCTTGCGGCCTGCTCCGGAATGTCTATATTCACCGCATGAACCCATACGGATCGGCGGCTCGGGAAACCGGGCCGGCGGGACGCTTTGCGGGTGGGCCTTGGCCCACTTATTTTTTTATCAGCGTATGGAATCCCCGTGTTGGTCCCAGGGCGCTGTGCCAGGGGAGACCGCGGGGGCGGGTCAGGTGGAATGGAAGCAACCGGTCGTATCGAGCAGATCATCACGCCGTCGGTCGAGGCCATGGGCTACGAACTCGTGCGTGTGCAGTTGACCGGTGGGCAGCGCATGGTTCTGCAGGTCATGGCGGAACGCGCCGACGGCGCGCCCATGACGGTCGAAGACTGCGCCGACATCAGCCGCGCGATCTCCGCGGTGCTCGACGTTGAAGATCCGATCAAGAGCGCCTACACGCTGGAGGTCAGTTCGCCCGGCATCGACCGGCCGCTGACCCGTCTGAAGGATTTCGAGCGTTTCGCCGGTTTCGAGGCCAAGCTGGAGACCCGGCTCGCCGTCGACGGCCGCAAGCGCTTCAAGGGCATGCTGAAGGGCGTCGACGACGGCCTCGTGTGCATCGAATCGGAACAGGGAGCCGCCCGGCTGGAGTTCGACAACATCCTGCGCGCCAAGCTGGTTTTGACGGATGAACTGATCCGCGCCAGCCAGGGCCAGGGTTGACGGCCGCTCCGGGCTTCACTCGAAGAACAAACGCCAGTCCAGGAAGTGTGACGGATGGAACTGCTGCAAGTCGCTGACGCGGTTGCCCGCGAAAAGAACATCGACCGGGACGAGGTCCTGGAGGCGATGGAGCAGGCGATTCAGAAGGCCGGGCGCTCCAAGTACGGCCACGAGCACGACATCCGCGCCCGCATCGACCGCAAGACGGGCGACATCCACCTGACCCGCCACCTGGAGGTGGTCGAGGCGGTGGAGAACGAGGCGACCCAGGTGACCCTCGCCTACGCCCAGCGCCGCAAGCCCGGCGCCCAGGTCGGCGACTTCCTGGTCGATCCGCTGCCGCCCATCGACTTCGGCCGCATCGCCGCCCAGACGGCCAAGCAGGTCATCGTCCAGAAGGTCCGGGACGCGGAGCGCAAGCGCCAGTTCAACGAATACAAGGATCGCACCGGCGAGATCGTCAACGGTCTGGTCAAGCGCGTCGAGTACGGCAACGTCACCGTCGACCTGGGCCGCGCCGAGGCGATCCTGCGCCGCGACGAGCTGCTGCCGCGCGAGCACTTCAAGAACGGCGACCGTGTGCGCGCCTACATCTTCGACGTGCGCGAGGAAGCGCGCGGCCCGCAGATCTTCCTGTCGCGCACCCATCCGATGTTCATGGCGAAGCTGTTCGCCCAGGAAGTGCCGGAGATCTACGACGGCATCATCGAGATCAAGGCGGTCGCCCGCGACCCGGGCTCGCGCGCCAAGATCGCGGTGATCAGCAACGACAGCTCCATCGACCCGGTCGGCGCCTGCGTCGGCATGCGCGGCAGCCGCGTCCAGGCGGTCGTCGGCGAGCTGCAGGGCGAGAAGATCGACATCATCCAGTGGAACCAGGAGCCGGCGACCTTCATCGTCAACGCCCTGGCCCCGGCCGAGGTCGCCAAGGTCGTGATGGACGAGGACAACAGCCGCATCGAGGTGGTGGTGCCCGACGACCAGCTGTCGCTGGCCATCGGCCGCCGCGGCCAGAACGTGCGGCTGGCCACCCAGCTCACCGGCTGGGACATCGACATCCTGACCGAGCAGGAGGAGTCGGAGCGCCGGTCGGACGAATTCCGCACCCGCTCGCAGCTCTTCATGGAAGCGCTGGACGTGGACGACGTGATCGCCCATCTCCTGGTCGCCGAAGGCTTCACCTCCGTGGAGGAGATCGCCTATGTCGAGACCGAGGAGCTGGCCGAGATCGAAGGCTTCGACGAGGATGTGGCGGAAGAGCTGAAGCAGCGCGCCCTCAACTTCCTCGACGAGCAGGACGTCCGCATGACCGAGAAGCGCCAGGCGCTCGGCGTCGAGGACGCGGTGGCGGAAGCCACCGGCTTCAGCCCCGCCCTGCTGGTGAAGCTGGGTGAGAATGGCGTGAAGACGATGGACGACCTCGCCGATCTCGCCGCGGACGAGCTGCGCGACATTCTCGGCAAGGAGGCCCCGACGGAAGACGAGGCCAACGAGATCATCATGGCCGCCCGTGCCCACTGGTTCGATGGCGAGGAAGGCGCGCCCGCCGCGGCGCAACCCTCGGCCGACGATCAGGCGGCGCAGAGCTGAGCCGGGACTTAGGACGCACAAACGGTACGGATGGTTGGGCTGAGCGACAGGAACGAACAGACTCCGGCGGACGGTGAACCGGACGGCCTTGCGGCCGAAGGGGAGACGCTGCTGCCGGCGGACCTGGAAAAGGGCCCGCTGCGCCGCTGCATCGCCACCGGAACCGTGCAACCGAAAGACGGCATGATCCGTTTCGTGGTATCACCCGACGGCGAGATCGTGCCCGATCTGGAGGAACGGCTTCCGGGCCGCGGCCTCTGGCTGTCGGGGGACAAGGCGGCCTTTACGAAGGCCATTGCCAAGAACATGTTCGCCAAGGCGGCGCGGCGCGCGGTGCGCGTCCCGCCCGATCTGGCGGAGCGGCTGGAGAAGCTGCTGGAGCGGCGGTGCCTGGATGCCTTCGGGCTGGCGCGTCGGGCCGGGCAGGCTCTGGCCGGATACGAAAAGGTGCGCGAGGCGCTGAAGACCAATCAGGTCGGACGCGCCGGACCGCCCTATCTGCTGGTCGAGGCCAGCGACGGTTCGCCCGACCAGCGGGGCAAGATCACAGCGCTGGCGCCGGATATGCCGGTCGTGGACCTGTTCGACGCCGCGGCGATGGCCGCGGCCCTGGGCCGGGAAAACGCCGTGCATGCGGTGGTGGCGCGCGGGAAGCTGGCCAAGGGATTGGCACGCGACTCCGCGCGTCTCAAGGGTATCAAAGGCTTTGTCGCCGGCTCTCCGCCGGCCGGCCACGTAAGCAACGTCTGACCATTCGGGAACCGATGACCGACAGCAACGACCAGGACCAAAAGAAAGTCTTGCACCTCTCCGGCTCCGGCAAAGGGAAGCTGGAGCTGAAGAAGCCGGTCGAGACCCAGGTCCGGCAGAGCTTCTCCCATGGCCGGTCGAAGCCCGTGACCGTGGAGGTCAAGCGTAAGCGGGCCGTGGAGAAGGGCGCTCTGCCGGGCGTGGCCGACGGCGGCGCCGCCGCGCGTCAGGCCGCCCAGGGCATCCCCGTCCGAGGTGGGCCGGGCCAGCGCCAGCGCGGCGGTGGCGGCGGCGCCGTGCGCCAGCTGACCAACCAGGAACGCGAGGCGCGCATCCGCGCCCTGCAGGGGGCGGCTGAAGACAACCGCCGCCGCGCCGAGGAAGAGGCCGAGGCCGCCGTCCTGGCCGCCGAGGCCGCCGCTCGCGCCGCCGAGGAAGCGGCGTCCCAGCCGGCCCAGGCGGTCGAGGAGGAGCCGGAGATTCTCGACGCCGAGACGCTGCGCCAGCGCGAGCTGGCGGAGCTGCGCGGCATCGAGGAGGCGGAGCGCGCCAAGGCCCAGGAGGCCGAGCGCCGCCGCCAGGAAGAGGAAGCCAAGCGCAAGGAGGCCGAGGAGGCCAAGCGCAAGGACACCGAGCAGACCCGCCCGCAGGGTGCCCGTCCCGCCGGTGGCGCCGGTGCGCGCACCGCGGCCACCACCACGGAGGCTCCGGCCGCCCGTGGTCCGGGGGCTCCGGCCGCTCCCCGCTTCGGCGAGGAAGAGGACGACCGCCGCGGCAAGCCCGGGAACAAGAAGGCGCCGGCTCCGGCTCCGGTCCGCAAGGCCGCTCCGGGCGCTGATCGCCGCAAGGGCTCCAAGATGACCGTCTCGCAGGCGCTGAGCGACGAGGGTGGTGAGCGCACGCGCTCGCTGGCCGCCGTCCGCCGTGCCCGTGAGCGCGAGCGGCTCCGTCAGATGAGCCGTCAGGAGACGCAGAAAGTGACCCGCGACGTCGTGCTGCCCGAGGTCATCACCGTCCAGGAGCTGGCGAACCGCATGGCGGAACGCGGCGCCGACGTGATCAAGCAGCTCATGCGCATGGGCGTGATGGCCACCATCAACCAGACGATCGACGCCGACACGGCGGAGCTGATCATCGCCGAGTTCGGCCACCGCGTGCGCCGCGTGTCGGAGGCGGACGTCGAGGTCGGCCTGCGCCTCAACGACGATGCGGAAACGGCGCTGATGCCGCGTCCCCCGGTCGTCACGATCATGGGCCACGTCGACCACGGCAAGACCTCGCTGCTCGACGCCCTGCGCCAGACCGACGTCGTCAGCCGCGAGGCCGGCGGCATCACCCAGCACATCGGCGCCTATCAGGTGCAGCTGGAGTCGGGTGCGAAGATCACCTTCATCGACACGCCGGGCCACGCCGCCTTCACCGAGATGCGCGCCCGCGGCGCCAACGTCACGGACGTGGTGGTGCTGGTCGTCGCCGCGAACGACGGCGTGATGCCGCAGACGATCGAGGCGATCCATCACGCCAAGGCCGCGAAGGTTCCGATCATCGTCGCCATCAACAAGATCGACCTGCCCGACGCCAAGCCGGACCGTGTCCGCCAGGAACTGCTCCAGCACGAGCTGGTCGTGGAAGAGCTGGGCGGCGACATCCAGACCGTGGAAGTGTCGGCCAAGGCCAAGCGCAACCTGGACAAGCTGGAGGAGGCCATCCTCCTGCAGGCGGAAATCCTGGAGCTGAAGGCCAACCCGGAGCGCACCGCCGAAGGCGTCGTGGTCGAGGCCAAGCTGGAGCGCGGCCGTGGTTCGGTCGCCACCGTGCTGGTCCAGCGCGGCACGCTGAAGGTCGGCGACGTGTTCGTCACCGGGTCGGAGTGGGGCCGCGTCCGCGCCCTGGTCAACGACCGCGGCCAGAGCGTCGAGCAGGCGGCCCCGGCCAGCCCGGTCGAGGTGCTCGGCCTCAACGGCACGCCGCTCGCCGGCGACGATTTCACCGTCGTCGAGTCGGAAGCCCGCGCCCGCGAGATCGCCGAGTTCCGCCAGCGCAAGAAGCGCGAAGCCGCCAACGCGGCGTCGGCCCGCGGCTCGCTGCAGGACATGTTCAGCCGCATCCAGGCCGGCGAGGCCAAGGAACTGCCGGTCGTCATCAAGGGCGACGTGCAGGGCTCCATCGAAGCGATCTCCAACGCCCTGGAGAAGCTCACGGCGGAGAACACCGAGGTCAAGGTCCGCGTGCTGCACGCCTCGGTGGGTGCGATCAACGAGTCCGACGTCACGCTGGCGAACGCCTCCAACGCGATGGTCTTCGGCTTCAACGTCCGCGCCAACCCGCAGGCCCGCGACATGGCCAAGCGCGACGGCGTCGAAATCCGCTACTACTCGATCATCTACAACGTGATCGACGACGTGAAGGCGGCGCTGACCGGCATGCTGTCGCCGACCCTGCGTGAGCGTTTCATCGGCTACGCCGAGATCCGCGAGGTGTTCAACATCACCAAGGTCGGCAAGGTCGCCGGTTGTATGGTCACGCAGGGCACGGTCAAGCGCGGCGCCGGTTGCCGTCTGCTGCGCGACAACGTCGTCATCCACGAGGGCACGCTCAAGACGCTCAAGCGCTTCAAGGACGAGGTCAAGGAAGTGCGCGAGGGTTACGAGTGCGGCATGGCCTTCGAGAACTACGACAACATCCTGGCCGGCGATATCATCGAGGCCTTCGAGATCGAGGAGGTGGCGCGCGAGCTGTAAGGCCCGCCGTCGCATCCCGGCTCAAGGACCGGCTACAGATGACGTTACAGATGACAAGGGCGCCCGTGCGCCCTTGTCGCGTTTTCGCGGAGGGACAAATCCCTCTCGCACCGCATTCGGGATCGACAGCATGAGAAAGAAACACGATCTGGCCGGAAAGCCGCCGTCCCAGCGCCAACTCCGCATCGGCGAGGAAATCCGCCATGCCCTGGCGGACCTGTTCCGGCGCGGCGACTTCCACGACCCCGAACTGGCGGAATTGAACGTCACGGTGACCGAGGTGCGGATCAGCCCGGATCTGCGCAACGCCACCGCCTTTGTCACCCCGCTGGGTGGTGGCCCGATGGACGAGACGCTGTCGGCCCTGCGCCGCGCCGCGCCTTTCCTGCGTGGCCAGGTCGCCCGCACCATCAACCTGCGCCACGCCCCGACGCTGAGCTTCGAGGCGGACACCTCCTTCGACTATGCCGGTCGCATCGACGACATCCTGCACAGCCCGGCGGTCGCCCGCGACGTCGGCTATCGCTCGCTTGCCGACCGCGTGAACGGCGACGACGACCATGACGACGAGGACGACGGCTGGGACGAGGAGGACGAGACCGAGACGGACGACGTCGACGGCGATGAAGACATCGACGACGATGACGAGGATGAGGATGAGGGCAACGGCGGCGGGAACGAGGGGCGCCGTGGCTCGTAAGCGCAAGGGCGAGCCGATCCACGGCTGGATCGTGCTGGACAAGCCGGCGGGGATGACCTCGACGCAGGCGCTGTCCAAGGTGCGCCGCCATCTGAACGCCGAGAAGGCCGGGCATGGCGGCACGCTGGACCCCATCGCCACGGGCATCCTGCCCATCGCGCTGGGCGAGGCGACCAAGACCGTCTCCTACGCCATGGACGGCGAGAAGACCTACCGCTTCACCGTGGCCTGGGGCACCCGCACCACCACCGACGACCGCGAGGGCTCGGCCGTGGAGACCTCCGCGGCAAGGCCCGACGCCGAGGCGATCCGCGCCGCGCTGCCCGCCTTCCTCGGCTTCGTCGAGCAGGTTCCGCCGCAATACTGCGCGCTCAAGATCAACGGCGAGCGCGCCTACGACATCGCCCGCGAGGGCGAGGTGGTGGACATCGCCCCGCGCACCGTCCGCATCGACCGGCTGGAGCTGATTGAGACCCCGGACGCCGACCACGCGGTGCTGGAGGTCGATTGCGGCAAGGGCACCTATGTCCGCTCGATCGCCCGCGACCTCGCCGAACGGTTGGGGACGGTGGGGCACATCCGCGATCTGCGACGCCTGCGCGTCGGGTCCTTCACGCTGGACGGGGCGATTTCCCTGGACGATCTGACCGCGATGGAGCAAGGTGCCGCGGTCGAAAGACTTCTGCTGCCGATCGAGACCGCGCTGGACGACATCCCGGCGCTGGCCCTGACGGACGCGGAAGCGCACCGACTGAAGCACGGCCAGACGGTGGCACTCCTCACCCGGCAGGACCGCGAACGCCTCACGGCGCTGCGCGGCGATGTTGGTGGGGATGGCACCGTCATTGCGCTTTTCGGCGGAAAGCCGGTGGCGCTGGCGCGCGTGGAGGGGGCGGAGGTCCGTCCGGTGCGCGTTCTCAACCTATGAACGATGGAGACCCCGATGTCGATCACGCCCGATCGCAAGCAGGAACTCATTAAGGACTATTCCCGCGGCACCAACGACACCGGCTCGCCCGAGGTCCAGGTCGCGATCCTGTCCGAGCGCATCCGGAACCTGACCGAGCACCTGCAAGGCCACAAGAAGGACTTCCACTCCCGTCGTGGTCTGCTGGTGATGGTCGGCCAGCGCCGCCGTCTTCTCGACTATCTCAAGAAGAAGGACAACAGCCGCTACGCCACGCTCATCGAGCGTCTGGGCCTGCGTCGCTGATTTCCAAAAGGCTTCCGTTCCGGTGACCGAACATCCGTCCCGATCAGCGCTCGATCCACCGCACCGCGTTCCGGTGCACCGGGGAGTGTCGCGCCGGTCGGGGCGTGCTGTTGTTCGCGAAGGTGTGTTTTAGTCAAACGGCCGGCCCGGACCTTCCGGGACCGGCCGTTTGATGTTTTTGGCCCTTTTCGGGTTTTGCCCTTTGTTGGGTTTTCACATGCGGGGTCCGACGACCGATGGCCCCGGCTTAGGCCAGCAATCCGGCGGGCCTAGGTGTCGGATGGAAGGAAGAATCCATGTTCAAGGTTTTCCGCAAAGAAATCGAATGGGGTGGACGCAAGCTGACGTTCGAGACGGGCAAGATCGCCCGTCAGGCCGACGGCGCGGTGCTGGTCACCTATGGTGAGACCACGGTCCTCTGCACGGTCGTCGGCGCCAAGTCGCCGAAGCCGGGCGTCGATTTCTTTCCGCTGACGGTCAATTATCAGGAAAAGTCTTTCGCAGCCGGAAAGATTCCCGGCGGCTTCTTCAAGCGTGAAGGCCGCCCGACGGAGAAGGAGACGCTGGTCAGCCGCCTGATCGACCGTCCCATCCGTCCGCTGTTCGCCGATGGCTTCCGCAACGAGACGCAGGTCATCTGCACCGTGCTGAGCCATGATCTGGAGAACGATCCGGACATCGTCGCGATGGTCGGCACCTCGGCCGCGCTGACGATCTCCGGCATCCCGTTCCTGGGTCCGATCGGCGCCGCCCGCGTCGGCTACGTCGACGGCCAGTATGTGCTGAACCCGACCATGGACGCCGTTGGCGGTTCCGCGCTCGACCTCGTGGTCGCCGGCACCCAGGACGGTGTGCTGATGGTCGAATCGGAAGCCAAGGAGCTGTCCGAGGAGGTCATGCTGGGTGCCGTGATGTTCGGTCACAGCGGCTTCCAGCCGGTCATCGACGCCATCATCGATCTGGCCGAGCAGTGCGCCAAGGAGCCGTGGGACCTGCCGGAGCCGGCCTACGACCGCGCCGCCCTGAAGGCGAAGCTGCGCGCGACCGTCGGCGCCGACGTGGAGGCTGCCTACACCGAGACGGTGAAGCAGGTCCGCTACGAGAAGATCGGCGCCGCCAAGGCGAAGGCGCTGGAGTCCCTGGCCGAGTCCTTCGAGACCCAGGCCATCGCGACCGAGTTCAAGGAGCTGGAGGCCGACATCCTGCGCGGCGCCGTCCTGAAGACCGGCCGTCGCATCGACGGCCGCGACACCAAGACGGTCCGCCCGATCGTGTCGGAGGTCGGCGTGCTGCCGCGCGCCCATGGTTCGGCCCTGTTCACCCGCGGCGAGACCCAGGCGCTGGTCGTCACCACGCTGGGCACCAGCCAGGACGAGCAGATCATCGACGCGCTGCAGGGCGAGTACCGGGAGCACTTCATGCTCCACTACAACTTCCCTCCGTACTCGGTGGGCGAGGCCGGCCGCATGGGCTCGCCGGGCCGCCGCGAGATCGGCCACGGCAAGCTGGCGTGGCGCGCCATCCACCCGCTGCTGCCGAAGAAGGAAGACTTCCCCTACACGCTCCGCGTGGTGTCGGAAGTGACCGAGTCCAACGGCTCGTCGTCGATGGCGACGGTCTGCGGCACCTCGCTGTCGCTGATGGACGCCGGCGCTCCGCTGGCCCGTCCGGTGGCCGGCATCGCCATGGGCCTGATCAAGGAAGACGACGGCTTCGCGGTCCTGTCGGACATCCTGGGTGACGAGGATCACCTGGGCGACATGGACTTCAAGGTGGCCGGCACCGACGCTGGCATCACCGCGCTCCAGATGGACATCAAGATCACCTCGATCACCGAGGAGATCATGAAGATCGCTCTGGGCCAGGCCAAGGACGGCCGCCTGCACATCCTGGGCGAGATGGCCCAGGCCCTGACCGGCGCCCGCGAGGCGGTGAACGAGAACGCCCCGCGCATCACCGTGATCAACATCCCGAAGGAGAAGATCCGCGACGTGATCGGCTCCGGCGGCAAGGTGATCCGCGAGATCGTGGAGCAGACCGGCGCCAAGATCGACATCGAGGACGACGGCACGGTCAAGGTCGCCGCGGTGGACACCAAGGCCGCCCAGGCCGCCATCGACTGGATCAAGGGCATCGTCGCCGAGCCGGAAATGAACGTGATCTACACCGGCAAGGTCGTGAAGGTCGTCGATTTCGGCGCCTTCGTGAACTTCCTGGGCTCCCGCGACGGCCTCGTCCACATCTCCGAGCTGGCGCAGCAGCGCGTCGGCAAGGTGTCGGACGTGGTGTCGCAGGGTGACTCGGTGAAGGTGAAGGTCATCGGCTTCGACGACCGCGGCAAGGTGAAGCTGTCGATGAAGCAGGTCGACCAAGCCACCGGCGAAGACCTGACCAAGAAGGACGGCCCCGCCGCCTGATCCTTCTTCCCCGCACAAGCGGGAATGGTCCTTCTCTCCCTCCCCTGCGAAAGCGGGGGAGGGTCGGGGAGGGGGCAAGGCGCCGAAAGGCGCCTTTTTCTTTGTCTGAACCGCTACAGCCGCTCCGCCCCGAACGTGTCGCAGGCGTTCAGCTCGCCACGCTCAAGACCGGTGCGGAACCATTGCACCCGTTGGGCGGAACTGCCGTGGGTGAAGCTGTCCGGCGTCACGGTGCCGCGGGATTGCCGTTGCAGGCGGTCGTCGCCGATGGCGCTGGCCGCCGTCAGGGCCTCCTCGACGTCGCCGGGCTCGATGATCTGGCGCTCGCGGTTGGCGTGGTTGGCCCACAGGCCGGCGAAGCAGTCGGCCTGAAGCTCCAGCCGCACCGACAGCCCGTTGGCGTCGGCCTGGGAGCCGGCCTGCCGCTGGGCCTGCTGCACCCGGTCGGAGATGCCCAGCAGGTTCTGCACATGGTGGCCGACCTCGTGGGCGATCACATAGGCCTGGGCGAAGTCGCCCGGCGCGCGGAAGCGGTCGCGCAGGTCGCGGTAGAAGCTGAGGTCGATGTACACCTTGCGGTCCTGCGGGCAATAGAAGGGACCCATCGCCGCCTGGGCGAAGCCGCAGCCCGAATCCACCGTGCCGGAGAACAGCACCAGAGCCGGGTCCTGGTAGGTGCGGCCGATCTGCTGGAACTGGGCGGCCCAGGTGTCCTCCGTGTCGGCGAGCACGACGGAGACGAAGCGCTTCAACTCGTCGTCGCCACCGCCGCGTGGGACGTCGGACTGCTCGGTGCGGGCCTGCTCCTGCGGGACGGTGCCCTGCAGAAGGTCCAGCGGGTTGATGCCGAGCAGGAGCGACACCACCACGATCACCGCCAGCCCGCCGATACCGATCCCGCCGCGCCCGATGGGAATGCCGATCCCGCCGGTGCGGAACCCGCCGCTTCCGGGCGCGCCGCGCCGGTCCTCGACATTCTCGCTCTCGCGACCGTCCTGCCACCGCATCGCCCGATCCTCCCCCGACGCATTGCGAGAGGAGAACCAGCGAGGGGGGGCGGCTGTTCCGGCGCTCCGCCGGATGCGTCAACCACGCGCTTGACCGCAAGCGGGGCCGTGCCATTTCCTAAAGCATGAACCACCGCTCCTTCGTCCCGACGGAACCCGCAACCGACACCGGCCCGCTGCCTTTCCACGTGTATTGGTGGCAGGCTCTGGTCTTCTGGCTGCTCACCAACACCTATGGCGTGTTCGAGCGGGGCGGGGAGCCGTTTCCCGGCTATCAGCCTTCGCCGCTGCAGCCGCCGGGCTGGGCCTTTCCCGTCGTCTGGTTCAGCATCAGCCTGATCCAGCTCTGGGGCTGCGTGCGGCTGCTGAACGCACCCTGGACGATCCGCTGGCGCCCGGCGTTGATCGGCATGCAGGGGGCGCTGTGGCTGCTCTACGCCAGCTTCGGCTTCGCCTATTTCACCATGGGCAGCCCGATCCTCGCGGCCGCCTGGACCATCGCCTACTTCATCATCGCGTCCACCTGCGTGCTTCTGGCCTGGCCGGACGACCGCGCCATTGCGGCGAGCTGGCTGCCGCTGGTGCTTTGGACCGGCTTCGCCTCCATCGTCGCCATTCATGGCGTCGTCCTCAATCCGGACCCGCTGTTCGGGCTGGGGCCGGGGCTGGGGACGCGCTGATCAGCCGCGGTAGCGGTGGGCCGCCCCGGTGAAGTCCTCCGCGAGATAGCCGCCCTCGCCGTCGGGCCGCACCCAGCCCGGAGCCGCAGGGGCCTTGCCGTGCCCGCCGGGGATGTCCAGCACGTAGGTCGGCTGGCAGAGGCCGGAGACGCGCCCGCGCAGCCCCTTCACCAGCGCCTGCCCTTCGGCCAGGGTCGGGCGGAAATGGCTGGTGCCGGCGGCGAGGTCGGGATGGTGCAGGTAATAGGGTTTGATCCGGTTGCGCACCAATCCCCGGAAAAGAGCCTCCAGCGCTGCCGCGTCGTCGTTGATGCCTTTCAGCAGCACCGTCTGGCCGAGCAGGGGAATGCCGGCGTCGGCCAGCCGGGCGATGGCGCCGCGCGCCGGCTCCGTTAATTCATCGGCGTGGTTGACGTGGATGGCCATCCAAGTTGCCAGTTCCGGCGCCTTCAGCGCCTCGATCAACTCCGTCGTGACGCGCGCCGGGTCGGCGACGGGGATGCGGGTGTGCAGCCGGACCACACCGACATGGGGGATGTCCGACAGGCTGCGGACGATGTGGGACAGGCGCCGCGGCGACAGCAGAAGGGGATCACCGCCGGTCACCACCACCTCCCACACTTCGGGATGCGCACGCACGTACGCCAGCGCGGCGTCCAGCTCCTCGGGCGACAGGGCCTCGCCGCCCGGACCGACCATTTCCCGCCGGAAACAGAAACGGCAATAGACCGCGCAGGCGTGCAGCGGCTTCAGCAGGACCCGGTCGGGGTAACGGTGGACGATGCCCTTCACCGGGCTGCGCACCACGTCGCCGATGGGGTCCTCGCGCTCCTCCGGCGCGGTGTACGCCTCCTCCGGAGAGGGGACGTACTGCGCGTACAGGGGATCGCCGGGCGCGGCGTCCGCCAGCGTTTCCAGCAGGTACGGGGTCAGGGCGATGGCGTAGCGGTCGGCCACGGCGGCCACGGCCTCGCCCGCCGCGGGCGTCATCAGCCCGGCGGCCACCAGATCGGTCACGCTGTGGGCTGCCTTCATCGCTCGTTCCCGATCCGCCGCTTTGCGCCTAGTATGAGAGGCCCGCTCTTACTCCCGCAGGACCCATGCTGTCGACTCTTCCCCGCCTGATCGGCCACCGCGGCGCCAAGGAAAGCGCGCCGGAAAACACGCTCGCCAGCCTGCGCGAGGCCGCCCGCCAGGGCGCCGCCTGGGTCGAGGTGGACGTGATGCTCACCCGCGACCGCGTGCCGGTGCTGATTCACGACGACACGCTGGAGCGCACCACCAACGGTGCCGGGCCGGTGCCGGACCTGACTCTGGCGGAGCTGAAGGCGCTGGACGCCGGTTCCTGGTTCGATACCCGTTTCGCCGGCGAAACGGTGCCGACCCTGGAGGAGGCGCTGGGCGTGATCCGCAAGTTGGGTCTTGGCCTGAATCTGGAGATCAAACCCTATCCCGGCCAGGAGGTGCCGACGGCGGAAGCCGCGCTGGAGCTGTTGAAGCGGCTGTGGCCCGCCGGCCTGCCCCTGCTGGTGTCCAGCTTCGAGGTGCCCTGCCTGGAGGTGGCGCGCGACCGGGCGCCGGAGATTCCGCGCGGCTACCTGCTGTGGGATCCGCCCGCCGACTGGGCGGCCATCGCCGACCGCATCGGCGCGGCCACGCTGAACGTCCATCAGGATCGCCAGACGGCGGAGAGCGTCGCCGCCTACCGCGCCACCGGGCGCCCGGTGCTGGCCTACACGGTCAACGACGCGGCGCGGGCGCGGACGCTGTTCGGCTGGGGTGTGGCCGGTGTCTTCACCGACGCGCCGGGCCGGCTGGCGGCGGAGCTGGCCGCCGGAACGACCCCGTGAGACGGTTCTCCCGGGGACCACAGGTTGACGTTTGGGGACATGTCGTCGTGACAGATTTTTTTCTAACACCGCGAATCCGCTCGTCCGCACGGAAATTTCCTCATATATAGATCGCTCATGGCGGCTGGGCCGTCGGGGGCACGACTCCCGGCGGCGTTTTTCGTCGTCTTTCGGGTCGCGCTGTCCGGGCGCCCGCACGCGGGCGCTCTCATGGTCTTGGAGGTTTCGTTGAAGGCGCTTAAGCCGTTGCTGATGTCTGGCCGGGAGGTTCTGCCGCTCGTCGAGGGTGGCAAGGGAATTGCCGTCTCCAACGGGGAAAGCTCGGGCGCCTGGGCGGCGGCCGGGGGTATCGGCACATTCTCGGGCGTGAACGCCGACAGCTACGACGAGAACGGGAATCTCCTGCCGCAGGTCTATCACGGCAAAACCCGTCGCGAGCGTCATGACGAGCTGATCAAGTTCGGCATCCAGGGCGGCATCGCGCAGGCGCGCATCGCGCACGAGGCGTCGAACGGCCAGGGCCGCATCCACATGAACGTCCTGTGGGAGATGGGCGGCGCCGAGCACATCCTGCACGGCGTGCTGGAAGGCTCCCAGGGCCTGATCCACGGCGTCACCTGCGGCGCCGGCATGCCCTACCGGGTGGCGGAGATCGCCGTTCACTACGGTGTGCATTACTACCCCATCGTCTCCTCGGCCCGCGCCTTCCGCGCCCTCTGGCTGCGCGCCTACCACAAGTTCCGCGAGAACCTGGGCGGCGTGGTCTACGAGGACCCGTGGCTGGCCGGCGGCCACAACGGCCTGTCCAATTCCGAGGACCCGCTGAAGCCGGAGGATCCGTTCCCCCGCGTCCTGGCGCTGCGCCAGATGATGAACAGCTTCGGCCTGAACGACACCCCCATCGTCATGGCGGGCGGCGTCTGGTGGCTGTCGGACTGGGAAGACTGGATCGACAACCCCGACCTCGGCCCGGTGGCCTTCCAGTTCGGCACGCGCCCGCTGCTGACCCAGGAAAGCCCGATCTCCAACGCCTGGAAACATCGTCTGCTGACCCTGAAGGAAGGCGACGTCTTCCTGAACCGCTTCTCGCCGACGGGCTTCTACTCCTCCGCCGTCAAGAACCCGTTCCTGATGGACCTGATGGCCCGCTCGGAGCGTCAGGTGGCCTATCTCCCCAAGCCGGTGGGCGAGCATTCCGCCGAACTGCCGCTGGGCCCGCGCGGCCGGCCGGTCTATGTGACCGAGACGGACAAGGCCCGCGCCGAGGGCTGGCTGTCCCAGGGCTTCACCAGCGGTCTGAAGACGCCGGACAGCACGGTCATCTTCGTCACGCCGGAGCAGGCGGAGCGCATCCACCGCGATCAGGTGGACTGCATGGGCTGCCTGTCGGCCTGCAACTTCTCCAACTGGGCGCAGAACGAGGAAGGCACGAACGGCAAGCGCGCCGATCCGCGCTCCTACTGCATCCAGAAGACCCTGCAGGCGGTCAGCCACACCGACGACTGCGAAAACCAGCTCATGTTCGCCGGCCACAACGCCTTCCGCTTCGCGTCGGACCCGTACTACAAGGACGGCTTCATCCCGACCGTGAAGCAGCTGGTCGAGCGGATCGCCACCGGCTACTGACGCCGGCGGCCCGCGGGTTTGCGGGGGGCGCTTGCCCCCTGACCTGAAATCGTTCTAAAGTGAGCGGGCTGCGGCGGATCGCCGCGGTCCGTTTCGCGTTCCGACTTTGTGACCTGAACCACGGCGAACAGACGACGATGACCGGCACCCGACCCTTCAAGCGCGCCCTCGACCGCCTGCAGACGGCAGGCTTCCGCCCGACGCGCCAGCGTCTGGGTCTGGCCCGCCTGCTGTTCGAAGGGGAGCACCGCCACGTCACCGCCGAGCAGCTCCACACCGAGGCGATGGGGGCGGACCTGCGCGTCTCGCTGGCCACGGTCTACAACACGTTGAACCAGTTCACCGCCGCCGGCCTGCTGCGCGAGGTGGTGGTGGAGGCGGGCAAGTCCTACTTCGACACCAACACCAGCGACCACCACCACTTCTTCCTGGAAGGGACCGGCCGGCTGGAGGACATCCCCGGCGACGACGTGGTGGTGCAGCATCTGCCGCCGGCCCCGCCGGGCACGCGCATCGCGCGGGTGGATGTGATCGTCCGGCTGAGCGCGGACCAGGGCGAGGATCGCTGAGGGGCGGGCGGTCCATGGCCGCTTTTCGGAAAGATTGCGGCCGATGGCCGCTTCTCGGAAAAATCCGTCTCCCAGCCGGGCCTTCAGGGAATTTCCGGAACATTGACGCGTTTTGGGAGCAATGGCATAAGCCGTAGCCGAGGCTCGGCCGCCGGAGGCCCCACGCCCGCGCGCGGCCGGGCCGGACAGAACCCCGTCTGGAGAACGCCGCCATGTCGCTGAAGGGCACGAAGACCGAGCAGAACCTCAAGGCGGCCTTCGCGGGGGAGAGCCAAGCCAACCGCCGCTATCTCTATTTCGCCCAGAAAGCCGACGTGGAAGGCCACAACGAGGTCGCCGCCGTCTTCCGCTCCACGGCAGAGGGCGAGACCGGCCACGCCCATGGCCATCTGGAATTCCTGGAGGAGGCCGGCGACCCGATCACCGGCCTGCCCATCGGCGACACGGTGAGCAACCTGAAGGCCGCCATCGCCGGCGAGACCCACGAATACACCGACATGTATCCGGGCATGGCCCGCACCGCCCGCGAGGAAGGCTTCGAGGAGGTCGCGGACTGGTTCGAAACGCTGGCCAAGGCCGAGCGCAGCCACGCCGGGCGGTTCCAGAGGATGCTGGACCAGCTGTCGTCATGACGGCACGCCGGACCGCGATCACCCGCGCCGACATCCTTCCCCTGGACCGCTACGCCCGCGAACGCGCCGCCCGCCGCAGCGCGCTGGTCGCTGTGAAGAGGAAGCGCCGCGTCGCGGTCGGCCCCTACGCCCTCGTCCATTTCGAGAATTACGAGACGATGTGGCAGCAGGTCCACGAGATGCTGTTCATCGAGCGGGGCGGCGAGGCGCAGATCGACGGCGAACTGCGCGCCTACAACGGCCTGATTCCCCAAGGGACGGAACTGGTCGCCACCGTGATGTTCGAGATCGCCGACCCGGAACGGCGCGCCGCCGAGCTTGGCCGGCTGGGCGGGGTGG
Source organism: Azospirillum formosense (assembly GCF_013340925.1). GTDB lineage: Bacteria > Pseudomonadota > Alphaproteobacteria > Azospirillales > Azospirillaceae > Azospirillum > Azospirillum formosense. Next base: position 304 of record NZ_WHOR01000083.1, on the reverse strand, counting down.
AGCGGACGATGACGCTGCGCTTCGCCGGCCACACGGTGACCGGCCGGCCGGAGGAGGACGTGGAGCGCACGAACGAGGCGGGCAAGGCGTCCGCCGTCCATTTCCTGCATTTCGACTTCACGGCGGAGCAGATCGCCGCCTTCCGCGCCCCTGGGACGGAGGTGATCCTCGGCATCGGCCATCCCCGGTACGGCCACATGGCGGTGATGCCGGAGGCGGTGCGGGCGGAGCTTTCGGGGGATTTCGGGTAGGCGGGACCTGTTGCCCCCTCCCTGGGCCTGCCCCCCCCTCGGGGGACCAGAGG
>NZ_WHOR01000082.1:0-21359 GCF_013340925.1 Azospirillum formosense | reverse complement strand
TGCAGGATGCGCACCGCCTCGGCGGCGATCAGCGGGGTTTCCTCGGCCGGCTTCGCCAGCACCGGGTTGCCGGCGGCCAGCGTCGCGGCGATCTGGCCGGAGAAGATGGCCAGCGGGAAGTTCCACGGGCTGATGCAGACCACCGGCCCCAGCGGGCGGTGGGTGGCGTTGTCGAAGCGGTCGCGCGCCTGCGCCCCGTAGTAGCGCAGGAAGTCGATGGCCTCCCGCACCTCGGCGATGGCGTTGGGCAGCGACTTGCCGGCCTCGCGGACGATCAGGCCGAGCAGGGTCGGCATCCGCTCCTGCATGGTGTCGGCGGCACGGAACAGGCAGGCGGCGCGCTCCTCCGGCGGGGTCGCGGCCCAGGCGGAGGCCGCCGCGACGGCGTGGCCGAAGGCCTCCGCCACCAGGGCCTCGCTCGCCTCGGTCACCGAGCCGACCACGTCGCGGCGGTCGGCCGGGTTGCGCACCGGCTGGGCCTGCCCCGCCCGCTCGCCGTCGGCCAGCAGCGGTGCCGCGGTCCAGGTCATGCCGGCGCTCGCCGACAGGGCGGCGGACAGGCGGGCCAGCTCCGTCTCGTCGGACAGGTCGATGCCGGCGGAGTTGGCCCGCTCCGGCGCGTAGAGGTTCCGCGGCAGGGCGATCAGCGCGTGCGGCGCGCCCAGCGGGGCGATGGCCCTGGCGACCGCCACCGGATCGGCGACCAGCTCGTCGACCGGGACCGCCGGGTCGGCGATGCGGTTGACGAAGGAGCTGTTGGCCCCGTTCTCCAGCAGGCGGCGGACCAGATAGGCCAGCAGCGTCTCATGCGTGCCGACCGGCGCGTAGATGCGGCAGGGCCGCTTCAGCGGGCCGACGACCTCCTTGTAGAGCGGCTCGCCCATGCCGTGCAGGCACTGGAACTCGTACTTGCCGACCTGGAAGTCGCTGCCGGCCATCTCGTAGATGGTGGCGAGGGTCTGGGCGTTGTGGGTGGCGAATTGCGGGAACACCGCGTCGGGGGCGGCCAGCAGCTTGCGGGCGCAGGCGACGTAGGAGACGTCGGTGTAGACCTTGCGCGTGTAGACCGGGAAGTCGGGCAGCCCGTCGAGCTGGGCGCGCTTGATCTCGCTGTCCCAATAGGCGCCCTTGACCAGACGGATCATCAGCCGGTGGCCGCTGCGCCGCGCCAGATCGACCAGGAAGTCGATGACGTAGGGGCAGCGCTTGCCGTAGGCCTGGACGACGAAGCCGATGCCGTTCCAGCCCGCCAGATCCGGGTCGAAGCACAGCGATTCCATCAGGTCGAGCGACAGCTCCAGCCGGTCGGCCTCCTCGGCGTCGATGTTCAGGCCGATGTCGTAGCCCTTGGCGAGCAGCGCCAGCGCCTTCACGCGCGGCAGCAGTTCGTCCATCACCCGGTCGGCCTGGGCGCGCGAATAGCGCGGGTGGATCGCCGACAGCTTGATGGAGATGCCCGGCCCCTCATAGACGCCGCGCCCCGCCGACGCCTTGCCGATGGCGTGGATGGCGTTCTCGTAGTCGGCGTAGTAGCGCGCGGCGTCCTCCGCCGTCAGCGCCGCCTCGCCCAGCATGTCGTAGGAGTAGCGGAAGCCCTCGGCCTCCATCGGGCGGGCGTTGGTCAGCGCCTCCTGGATGGTCTGGCCGGTGACGAACTGCTCGCCCATCATGCGCATGGCGAAATCGACGCCGCGGCGGATCAGCGGCTCGCCGCCGCGCGCGATCAGGCGCGTCAGGGCGGAGGACAGCGCCTGCTCGCCGCCCGCCGAGGTCAGCTTGCCGGTGATCAGCAGGCCCCAGGTCGCGGCGTTGACGAACATCGAGCCGCCCTTGCCGAGATGCGCCTGCCAGTCGCCGCCGGCGATCTTGTCGCGGATCAGCGCGTCGCGCGTGGCGTGGTCGGGGATGCGCAGCAGCGCCTCCGCCAGGCACATCAGCGCCATGCCTTCCTGGCTGGACAGGCTGTATTCGTGGATCAGCCCCTCGACGCCGCGGCCCCGCGGCTTGGCGCGCAGCGCGGTGATCAGCTTGCGGGCGGTGGATGCCGCCGCGGTGATGACGCCGGGCGGCAGCGACGCCTGCTCGAACAGGAAGGGCAGGCAGTCCGGCTCGGGCCGGCGGTAGGCGGCGGTGATCGCGGCGCGCAGCTCGGTCGCCGGGCGGATGGGCGGGGCGAAGTCCGCGAAGGGCGCCGCGCTGCCGGAGGCGGCGGACGGGGTGATGGTCCGGGTGTCGGCCCGGGTGGCGGTCGGGTTGGTCGTGCTGTTCATCGGTGTCGTCCGCTCGAATCCGCAGGCCGGGGGCGAGCCGGTTCCTGATGGTGAAAAGGAGTGTGCTTCTCAGGCTTTCGGGTCAGGCTTTCGGGCCGGTTCCGCCCAGTTCGGCGGCACGCTGGGCCGCCGCGCGCAGGGTCGCGTTCAACAGACTCTGGAGGTGGTCATCGGCCATCAGCTTGGAAAGGCCGGCCGCCGTGGTCCCGCCGGGGGAGGTCACGCCGGCGCGCAGCTCGGCCGCCGGCTGGCCGGTGGCGCCCATCAGCGCCCCCGCCCCCTCGACCGTGGCGCGGGCCAGCCGTTCCGACACGTCGGCGGGCAGCCCCACCTCCACCCCGGCGCGGGTCAGGCACTCCACGAGATAGAAGACATAGGCGGGGCCGGAGCCGGACAGCGCCGTGGCGGCGTCGACCAGCGCCTCGTCGGCCAGCCATTCCAGGCTCCCGACCGCGGTCAGCAGGGAGGCGGCGCGCGCCTTCCGATCGGCCGGGCAGCCCGCCTCGGCGACCGCGACGGTGGCGCCGCGGCCGACCGCCGCCGGGAGGTTGGGCATCGCCCGCACCACGCTGCCCGCCGCCGGGAACAGCCGGCGCAGGTCGGCCAGCGTCTTGCCGGCCATGATCGACAACACCAGCGTGTGCGGCACCAACACCGCCTGCACGCCCGCCGCGGCGCTCTCCACCATCTGCGGCTTGACCGCGACCACGAGGGTATCGACCACGGTGCTGTCCGCCGGATTCAAACGGACGCCGGTCCGCGCGGCCAGTTCGGCCAGATCCGGCGCGGGGCTGGGGTCGGCGACCGAAATGGCGGAGGCGGGCACGCCCTGCGCCAGCCAGCCGCGCAGCATGGCGCCGCCCATGCGTCCGGCGCCCAGCAGCAGGGTCGTGCCGGCGCCATCCGCGGCGTTGGGGCCAATGTTGATGGTCACGGTGTCTCTCACCCGATCCAATTCGTCTTTTCAGAGCCGCGGCGTCCGCTTTGTTTTGCTTGTTCCACTGCGGCATCCGCAGACTATCGCGGAGTTCGCCGTGCCTCCATGGTTGTTTTTGCCCATTCACCGCGATATCAACGGTCAGAGACGGTATGGAGCGCGAAAATGACGGAGCTTGACCGGACCGACCGGCGCATCCTGGCGATTTTGCAGATGGACGGGCGGATTTCCGCCGTTGATCTGGCGGAGCGGGTCGGCCTGTCGGCCACGACCGCCGGCGAACGGATGCGGCGGTTGCTGAAGGACGGCTATGTCACGGGGTTCACGGCGCGGCTCGATCCGCACCGGTTGGGCTTCGGGCTGATGGTGTTCGTCGAGGTGCTGCTCGACAAGACGACGCCCGACGTGTTCGACCGCTTCGCCCAGGCCATCCGCCACGCGCCGGAGGTTCTGGAATGCCACATGGTGGCCGGCGGGTTCGATTATCTGGTGAAGACGCGGGTGGCCGACATGGCGGCCTACCGGCGGTTCCTTGGGGATGTGCTGCTGTCGCTGCCCGGCGTCCGGGAAACCCGCACCTACGCGGTGATGGAGGAGGTCAAGAACGACGGCCCCCTCCCCCTCTGACTTATATCATATAAGGCGTCCGGTCACGACACCCGGACGGGAGCCACCGGGCGGCGGGCCGGAAGAATGACCCGCACCGCGGCGTGCAGCGTGGCCATGCCCAGCACCGACAGCGCGGTCAGGAAGCCGGTCAGCAGAAGCGCCAGCACCAGAAAGACCATCGTCTCCATGTCATACCTCCTTGCAAAGCATGGAGAGAGGCTAAGCCCGGATCCGGTTCCGGCGGATTGACCCGAGTCAATGGATGATCCGAATCCGGCACCATCCCCTTTTTTGCCCGCCTCACCGCTATCCCTGGCTGCGCAGCGCAGCGTTCGGCACCACCGTCGCGTTGGGCGGCGGCGGTGCCTTTTCCGCCGGTTGCAGCGCCAAACCATCGCGCCACCGGGGCGTCTCGGCATCACTGTGGCGATAATGCAACGCATTTGAGATTTATTATCCTAAAATCGTCCCATTTAAGGCCACAACGAAGCCGATAGTCTTAAGGGGTAAGCCAAATGGCTAGAGCGCTAACCGAAAGGATGGGGACGCACCGACCGCGTGCCTGCCCCGCCGGCCACCAACCGCGGTGGCATCCCCACAAGGAAGAGAGTGCAGACCATGGACGATCTGGGTATCGACCTTCACCACCAGGACCTGACCGACCACACCAACTATGCCGGCGACCTCGGCGCCGACACGGCGCATCTGTCGGGCAGCGAGACCGCCGTGTCCACCGCCGATCCCTTCGCGACGCCGGCCAGCCTCCTCCAGGCGCAGGTCCTCCAGGCCGTGCAGCCGCTGGCGCTCGCCGATGCCGCCGCGACCGCTGACAACGCCACGAAGATCGTCATCAACGCCGCCGGCAACGTGGCGGGCGGCATCGCCCCGCACTTCAAGGTGATGGTGGACGGCAAGGTCATCGGCGAAGGCTCCGCCGGCACCGATGCCAAGGACTTCACCTTCAACGCCAACGTCACGGCGGATCAGGCCCACAAGATCCAGATCCAGTACGACAACGACGGCATGGCGAACGGCCAGGACCGCAACCTGATCGTCAACAAGATCACCATCAACGGCCACGCGCTCGACGCGGCCGATCCGTCGGTGACCTACGACAAGGGCGCGCTCGACGGCAAGGACGTGGTGAAGGGCCAGTCCGGCATGTGGTGGGACGGCACTCTGGTCGTCGCCGCGCCCAAGGAGTTCTTCCCCGCCGCGACCGCCGAGGCGGTGACCGGCGCCACGAAGATCGTCGTCAACGCCGCCGGCAACCTGGCGGGCGGCGTCGCCCCGCACTTCAAGGTGATGGTGGACGGCAAGGTCATCGGCGAGGGCTCCGCCGGCACCGCCGCCAAGGACTTCACCTTCAACGCGAACATCGCCGCCGGTCAGGCCCACAAGGTCCAGATCCAGTACGACAACGACGGTTTCGTGAACGGCCAGGACCGCAACCTGATCGTCAACAAGATCACCATCAACGGCAACGCGGTCAACCCGACCGACGCCTCCGTCAGCTACGACAAGGGCGCGCTCGACGGCAAGGACGTGGTGAAGGGCCAGTCCGGCATGTGGTGGGACGGCACGCTGGTCGTCGCCGCGCCCAAGGAGTTCTTCCCCGCCGCGACCACGACGCCCACCACGCCGACCACCCCCACGACTCCGACCACGCCGACCACGCCGACCACGCCGACGGCTCCGCCCGCCCCGTCGAACCCGGGCGGCGGCACGTCGGATTACCCGGCGACCCCGGCCTCGCAGGTCTTCTACATCGACGCGACGCACGGCAACGACAGCAACTCGGGCAACAACCCGAACCAGGCCTGGAAGTCGCTGGCCAAGGTGAACTCGACCAACTTCGCCGCCGGCTCGCTGGTCCTGTTCGAGCGCGGCGAAACCTGGACCGACAGCCTGCTGGTCTCGACCTCCGGCACCTCCGACAAGCCGATCATCTACGGCGCCTACGGCACCGGCGCCGATCCGATCATCAAGGCCAAGAGCGGCGCCAGCTACGCCGTCAGCCTGAACAACAAGGACAACATCACGTTCGACAACCTGACGATGACGGGTTCGAACGACACCGGCCTGCTGCTCAACGGCGGCGCCATGAACGTGAAGGTCACCAACTCGCAGATCATCGACAACCGCGGGTCGGGCGTGGTGATCAGCGGCACCTCCAACAACCTGCGCATCGATCATTCGACGATCGACGGCAACGGCGGCTACGGCCTCGTCCACTACTCCGCCGACAACGCCAACCAGTACTTCACCAACAACATCATCAGCGACAACGGCTGGCGGACCGATGCGGTCTATTCGGGCTGGAACGGCCGCATCCTGAGCGGCGAGATCGCCGGCAACACGATCTTCAACAACGGCAGCGGCGGCGGCGACGGCCGGTCGCACGGGCTGTACCACGACCACAGCCAGGCCAACAGCACGCTGAAGATCCACGACAACGTGATCTACTCGAACCCGCGCGGCGCCGGCATCCTCGCCAAGTCGAGCACCGAGATCTACAACAACACGATCTACGGCAACTCGAACGTCGGCATCTCGATCGGCCAGAACCAGGGCACCAACGTCACCTACAAGATCTACGGCAACGAGATCTTCAACAACAACGGCGGCATCCTGGAGCACCTGAAGGGCAGCGGGTCGATCACGCTGAGCCTGTACGACAACACCTTCTACAACAACAACGGCCGTGCGGCGATCAACATCGCCGACAGCATCAAGCAGACGGTGTCCAACAACACCATCTCCTCGGTCTCCAAGGCCAACCCGATCATCTGACGATCGGTTCTTCCGACCCTTCGGCAACGTCCGCGCCCGGCCCCTTGTGGCCGGGCGTTGGCGTGTCCGGGAGAGCGTTTCCGGCTTTCGTCCACGACACAAAACGGCAATAATCGGAAGCACAGTCCGGCCGGTGACTCCATCCTCGCCTTTGCTTCTTGTGCATCGCACAATAAGGCGCCCGCCATCAGAATGATGAAGGTTGGGCACCAACTCTATTTACCGCTTTCTCATAACGATCCGCCGATATTTCTTCCGCAGTGCGCGCGGCATCCCCCACTTTCTCCGAAATCGACCAAAGTGGCAGTCGGCTTTCCCTTTGGGACGCTGCGAAGGGGATATTTATCTTGCACTTTATGTAGGTTTACCCGCCATCCGCCCTTTGATAGCGTCCACAGACCTATTCCGTGCCTATGCGTGCATCGGCGCCGGCCGATGCGACGGCCAGGGGTGTCCTGATCCGGGATGCGGACCGGAGGGAGGCCCTCACAGAACCGACAGGAAAGGGACGAGACAGGGCAACAACGGCACTGAAAACGACGACAAGGACGGGACGGCCGGCGCCGCACAGGCACCGGATCGACGGCCACCGGGGAAGGAACGCCAAAACCGCTTCCACGCGCGTGCCGCGGAACCGGGGCATTGGGCGGCACGCACACGCCTCCATTCCCGGGGCCGCGGTGTCCGATGGCCGGACCGCCGCACGCCGTCCGCGTCGCCACGACATGAGGGGTGGAGACCAGGTATGAATCACGTGAGCGGACCGAGGGACGGTCGGGACACTCAATCGATCAGCGTGCTTATGGCCACCTACGCGGGCGAGAAGGCGGACAACCTTCAGGCCGCGCTGGAGAGCGTCTATACGCAGACGCTCCTCCCGCGCGAATGCGTGCTGGTGGTCGATGGACGGATCGGGGAGGAGCAGGAGAAGGTCATCGCCCGCTATCAGGCGTCCAACGCCTGCCGGCTCGTGGTGGTGCGGCGGCGCAACCAGGGGGGCTTGGCCCGCGCGCTGAACGACGGGCTGCAATACTGCACGGGCTACCTGGTGGCCCGCATGGACAGCGACGACATCTGCCTGCCCCACCGCTTCGAGACGCAGGCGCGCGCCTTCGCCGAGCAGGGGTCGCTGGATGCGTCCTTCTCCTGGCACGCGGAGTTCGAACAGGACCCCGGCGCGATCACCTGCGTGAAGCGCAGCCCGGAGACCCATGAGGAGATCAGCCAGGGCATGAAGTGGCACTGCGTCCTGTCGCACCCCACCATGATGGTGCGGCGGCGGGCGCTGAACGCCATCGGCGGCTACCGCTCCTGCTTCGGGAATCTGGAGGACTACGACCTGTATGTCCGCCTGCTCCAGGCCGGGGCGCGCATGGAGACGGTGCAGGAGGCGCTTCTCCTCTTCCGCACCAGCATGGCCCAGCGCGTCCGCCGCGGCGGGCTGCGCTACGCCGTCAACGAATGGGCTTTCCGCGTCTGGTGCTGGCGGTCGGGGTTCCTGACCAATTCGGAGTTCCTGGCGACGGCCTCGCTTCAGATCGGCTTCCGGCTGACGCCGCCGGGCCTGAAGAGGATGCTGTACCGCCTGGTCCGCACGCCGACCGAGGCGCAGGCGATGGCCCGGATCCACACCGCCATGATCCAGCCCAAGCGCCTCGCCCCCGATGGCGCGGACGCCCTCTGACCTTCTGCTCCCTGACCTTCTGCCCTCTGACCCTTCCGCGGGAGGATTTGAATGAGCGTTGCCGACGTGATTTCCGGTGGCGGGCTGGGCCGGCGGCTCCGGTGGATGGACGCGCTGCGCAACCCGCTGGGGATCGCCTGCCATCGCGCCTACGGCAGCCCGGTGCTGGCCGTCGTCTATCACGCCGTCTGCGACACGGTGCCGGACCATCTCAAGCACATCTACCGGCCCCGTACGCCCAAGGAGTTCACGGAGGATCTCGATTTCCTCCTGAAGCACTTCGAGCCGACGGACCTGCCCACGGTCACCGGATCGGCCATGGGCGGGCCGGAGATCCGCCGCCCGTCGCTGCTGGTCACCTTCGACGACGGCATGCGCGAGGTCGCGGAGGTGGCGATGCCCATCCTGCGCCGCAAGGGCATCCGTCCCGCGCTGTACCTCAACCTGAACTTCCTCGACAACCGGACGCTCTTCTACCGGCACAAGGCAAGCCTTCTGGCGGAGCGGCTGAGCCGGCTGGCGGAGGCCGATCCCCGCCGCGCCGTCTGCGCCGCCACCCTGGCGCGGGCCGGCGCCGCCGGCGTCATGACGGTGAGCTGGCACCAGCGCGCCGTGCTGGACGAGATCGCCACCGTGCTGGAGTTCGACACCGCCGGCTTCCTGGCGACGCAGAAGCCCTACCTGACCCGCGACGAGATCACCGACCTGATGGCGGAGGGCGTGTCGATCGGCGCCCACGGTTTCGACCATCCCAACCACCGCCTGCTGACGCCGGAGCAGCGGAAGCAGGAGGTGACGGGCAGCGTCGCCGGCATCCGGGAGCTGTTCGGCCCCGGCTGCGGCTCCTTCGCCTTCCCCTATTCGGACGAGGGTCTGCACGACTCGCTGTTCGAGGAGCTGTACGGCGATGGGGTCGACGTCACCTTCGGCACGTCCTGGCCGCGCCGGGGTGGTCCGCAGCGGCGGATTCAGCGGATCTGCTTCGAGAACGGTCCGGCCCCGGCGAAGCAGCAGCTGGTCAAGCGCCTGCTCCGCGGCGGTGCCGGCAACATGAAGCGCGCACTGGCCGGATGAATGGTCTGGTCGGATAAGCGGTCCGGCCTATGAAGGGCTCCCTCCCCACCGCCGGGAGGGAGTTCTTGCCGTTTTCATATGCATTACGGGCGATGACGACTCAGCAATTCCAAAGAGAATGCCTATTCCTCCCTTTGGAATGCCCCCTTATCGTAGCCTGATCGCTTAAGCGTGATCCCTTTTCATTTCCCTTTATTTGTCCACGACGTAACACAAAATACCGCAACAGGGACACGCTGCGGTTTCAGTCGTCGGCGCCCCCGCTTATCAGGCCCCCCGCGAGGAGATCGCTATGATCGAGCAAGCCACGCCGGCCAGCCCGAACCTGCTGGGTGGGGTTGCGGACGTCCTTCCGGCGGACGCCGCTGCGAAGGCGACGGAGCGCGCCGCTCCCCCGATGCTCGATCTGCAGCGCGCCGGCTGGGCCCTGCTGTGCACCGGCTGCGCGCTGGCGGCCTGGGGCCTTGCCTACGCGCTGTTCCGCGTCGCCCTGTAAGGCCGCGCGAGCCGAGCCATGGATCACCTGCCCCCGCCTCCCCCCGCCATCGAGCGCCCCGCCCAGCCGTCGCTGCTCGTCAGCGCGCGCCGGAGCGCCGCCCAGAACGCCGCCCAGAACGCCGAGGGCGCCCCGGTCTTCTACGTCGATGCCACGGACGGTGACGACCGCCGGTCGGGCCGCGGCCCGAAGGAAGCGTGGAAATCGCCGGAGAAGGTGAACGCGACGGCCTTCCCGCCGGGAAGCCGCGTGCTGTTCGAGCGCGGGGAGAACTGGCGCGGCAGCCTCCTGGCCTCCTCCTCCGGCACCACCGACCGGCCGGTCACCTACGGCGCCTATGGCAAGGGCGACGCCCCGGTGATCGACGCGCGGGGCGCCTCGGTCGCGGTCAGCCTGAACGGGCGGACGAACGTCGCCTTCGACGGGCTGACCATCACCGGCGCGGCCGACACCGGCCTGCTGCTCGGCCCGCGGGCGCGCAACGTGTCGGTGACGAACGTGACGGTCGCGGGCAACGGCGGCTCCGGAATCGTCGTTCAGGGGACTTCCGTCGGGCTGCGGATCGACGGATCGGCCATCACCGGCAACGGCGCCTATGGAATCGTGCATTACGCGGCGGACAACACCGACCAGGTCATCACGCGCAACACCATCGCCGACAATGGCTGGCGCAAGGACGGCGGCGTCTATTCCGGGTGGAACGGGCGCATCCTGACCGGCGAGATCGCCCACAACCGGGTCTTCAACAACGGCGTCAACGGCGGCGAAGGCCGCTCCCACGGCCTCTACCACGACCAGGGGCAGGCCGACAGCGCGCTGAAGATCCACGACAACCTGATTCACGACAACCCGCGCGGCGCCGGCATCCTGGCGAAGTCCAGCACCGAGATCTATCGCAACGTCATCTTCCGCAACGCCGACGCGGGCCTCTCGCTCGGCCAGAACCGCGGGATCGACGTGACCTACCGGGTCTACGACAACGAGTTCTACGACAACAACGGCGGCGTCCTGCAGCACCAGAAGGGCAACGGCTCGATCACGCTGGAGCTGCGCGACAACGTCTTCCACCGCAACGGCAAGCGGGCCGCCATCATCATCGCCGACAGCATTGGCAAGACCGTCACCGGCAACCGGGTCAGCAACGACGCCAGAGCAGAAACCGAAACCCGGACCGGGACCACCATCAACCAGCCAACGGCCAACCAACCAACGGGAGGAACCGTGCAGGAAGCGTCCGGAATGCGGCCGGAATCCGTGCGCTGACCTCGGCCCCGACGTCCGCGGGCGAGCCGCGGGCCGGGAAAGGGACGGCGCGTTCGAACAAGGGGGGGCATGTGAGCACCAGCAGCAGCACCGTCGGTCAGTCGATCACCGACCGGCTGAAGAAAACCGTTTTCCGTTTCGACACCTCCGACACGGGAGAGCTGCGCGGCTTCCAGCGCAAGATGTTCGGCGAACGGGTCTGGCAGGTGGACGACGCCTACAACCGCTGGCTCTTCGACGAGGTGCCCGACCGGGACGCGGACGGGCCGCAAGTCTGGGTGTGCAAGCGGCAGGGACGGATCGTCGGCCAGCAATGCGGGATTCCCTTCCGCCTGAAGGCGCGGGACCGGGAAATCCCGGCCTCCTGGGCCAACAGCCTGATGGTCCTGCCGGAATGGCGGATGCGCGGCGCCTTCACGCCCCTGGCGGAAGCGCAGCTCGACAGCCGCCCTCTGGCGATGGCCATCCACATCTCCGACTCCGCCTACAAGGCCTACAGCAAGGCCGGCTGGATCGACATCGGCGCCCTGCCCGCCTACGTCTTCCCGCTGGACACGCGGCGCTGCCTGGAGGCGTCCTCGCTTCAGGGCCGCATGCGGACCATCGGGGCGATCGCCGGGCCGGCCCTTCACGGGGCGCGGATCGGCGGCCACCTGCTGAGCCGGGCGACCGGCGCGCGGTTCGAGGAGATCGGGCGGTTCGACGGGCGGGCCGACGCCATCTGGCGGCGCGCCTCGCCGCATTACCCGCTGATCGCGCTGCGCGACCTGACGCATCTGCGCTGGCGCTACGACGCGATCCCCTGCGCCTCGGACTACCGCCGCTTCATCCTGACGCGCGGGGGCGAGCCGCTGGGCTACGTCGTCCTGCGCCGCGAGACCTGGCGCAAGGAGCCCTGCCTCGCCATCGTCGATTACCTGTGCGAGCCGAAATGGCTGTGGGTCCTGCTGAGCCACACGCTGCGCATCGCCGCGACGGAACGCGCGACCGCGCTGATCTGCCGGACGCTGAACACGCGGGCGGAGCGGACCTTCCTCGCCATGGGCATGATGAAGGTGCCCGACCGCGTGGGCTTCCCGGTGCGGGTGATGGCGCATGCCGGGCCGGACGCGGGGATCGACCGGGACGAATTCGCCGACCGCGGCAACTGGCTGCTGACCATGGGCGACGGCGATGCCAGCTTCCTGATGCACAACACGCTGCCCGAGACCGCCGGGCTGCAACCGGAGGGAGTCGCCGTCCAGGGATGACCGCGGTGCGAAGGAGCCGTCCGGCCGCCGACGCGCCGGTCCGGCTCCTTTCGTCTATTCTGCCCGTGGTTACTCAAAAGGGGTTAATAAAGCACCTTTCGGGATGGTCATCCCGAAAGTCTCACAAGAAAGATAACCCGGTCAACTGACGGTGGTTCGGCCTTTTACGACGTTTACGGCTGCCACTTTTTCTATCACGATTGCTGGGTGCTTAGACAAAGCAGCCTAATGTATTCGGTGAGAGGAAACGCCGATCGATCAGTCTTATGAACAGCAAAAGCCAAGGCCCGATGTCAGAACCGGACCTTGGCTTCGGTTTTGTGTCGGTAGAATTGATCTGAGAAATACAGCGCGAATAACGGTGATACCTCTACGAACAAGAGAGTCGGAAAAGGAGACGTCTTATGTCGAGCAATGAGTTTGCCGACCTGTTGGTGAGCGGGGGTTCGGTCGGCACGTCCGGCATTCCGGAAGCTCTGGCGACGCTGGAGTCGAAGATCGCGGCGGGCACCGCCAGCGTCGGCGTCATCGGCCTGGGTTACGTCGGCCTGCCTCTGGCGCGGCTGTTCGCGCGGGCCGGCTTCTCGGTGACGGGCTTCGACATCGATCCGGAAAAGGTCGCCAGCCTGAACGGCGGCACCTCCTACATCGGCACCGTGTCGACCGACGAGGTCCGCGGGATGATCGAGGAGGGTCGCTTCACGGCGACGGCGAACTTCCAGTCGCTGGCCGACATGGACGCCATCGTCATCTGCGTGCCGACGCCGCTGACCCGCAACCGCGAACCGGACATGAGCTGCATTGAGGTCACCACCCGGCAGATCGCCCAGGTGATGCGCCCCGGCCAGCTGATCGTCCTGGAATCGACCACCTACCCCGGCACGACGCGCGAGGTGGTGCGCCCGATCCTGGAGAAGACCGGCCTCGTCAGCGGCACGGACTTCCTGCTGGCCTTCTCGCCCGAGCGCGAGGACCCGGGCAACGAGACCTTCACCACCGCCCGCATCCCGAAGATCGTCGGCGGCGAGGACCCCAACGCGCTGCGCATCGCCTGCTCGATGTACGGCCGCGCGCTGGAGCGCGTGATCCCGGTCTCGTCGCTGGAAGCGGCCGAGGCGGTGAAGCTGACCGAGAACATCTTCCGCTGCGTCAACATCGCCCTCGTCAACGAGCTGAAGGTCGTCTACGACGCGATGGGCATCGACGTCTGGGAAGTGATCGAAGGCGCCAAGACCAAGCCCTTCGGCTACATGCCCTTCTACCCCGGCCCCGGCCTGGGCGGTCACTGCATCCCGATCGACCCCTTCTACCTGACCTGGAAGGCCCGCGAGTTCGACGTCGCCACCCGCTTCATCGAGCTGGCCGGCGAAATCAACACCCGCATGCCGCATTACGTGGTGGAGCGGCTGTCCCAGGCCATGGACTCCAAGCTTGGCCGCGCGCTGCGCGGGTCGCGCATCCTCGTCCTGGGCGTCGCCTACAAGAAGAACATCGAGGACATGCGCGAAAGCCCGGCGCTGAAGATCATCGATCTTCTGCAGGACCGCGGCTGCGAGGTCTTCTACTACGACCCGCATGTGCCGGAGTTGCCGGAGACGCGCCGCCTCGCCCGCATGGCCGGCACGCCGTCGGTCGCGCTGGAGGAAATCCGCGACGGCGCCTACGACGCGGCGATCCTGTGCACCGACCACGACTCCTTCGATCTGAAGGCCTTCCTGGACGGGCTGCCGCTGATCGTCGACACCCGCAACGCCTTCGGCAAGGCGGGCATCGTCGACGAGAAGATCGTGAAGGGCTGACCGCCGGCCTGGACCCTAACCGACCGATCCTCAGGAGAATGGGATGGCCGCGTACACTCATGTAGACGGAGCCCTGGGGTCCGAAGCCAGCACCCGGGAGGTCGCGCTCCGCGACCTCCTCCAGGTGCTGCGCCGGCGCCGGAGCACGATCATCGCCAGCGTCCTGTGCTGCACCGCGCTGGCCACCACCGGTGCCCTGCTCTATGAGCCGCGGTTCACCAGCCAGGCCGTGCTCATCATCGACCCGCGCACGACGGAGGTCACGGACATCAACGCCGTGATCTCCAACCTCCCGCGCGAGGCGGCGGCGATCCGGACCGAAATCGACATGATCACCTCCACCGCCACCGCCGCCAAGGTGGTGGACCGGCTGGGGCTGGTCCATGACCCGGAGTTCAACGGCGCCATCGAGCGGCCTTCGGCCATCGACCGGGCCATCGCCGGGATCAACGACACCCTCGGCTACGACCTGTCGCCGCTGCAACAGCAGATCACCGGCTATCTGAACTCCGCCGGAATCGGCGTCAAGGAGCCGACGACTGCGGAGAAGGAGCGCGCCGCCGTCATCGCGGACGTTCGCCGCGGCCTGTCGGCGACCAGCGACGCCCAGTCCTACACCATCCTCGTCTCCTTCAAGGCGAAGGAGGCGGAGAAGGCGGCCCGCATCGCCAACGCCTTCGTGGACGAGTATCTGCGCGACCAGCTCCAGACCAAGAAGGACGTCAACCAGCAAGCCAACAAGTGGCTGGAGGACCGCATCAACGAGCTGCGCGCCCAGGTCGAGGTGTCGGACAAGGCGGTGCAGGACTACCGCGCGCAGCAGGGCCTCGTGCTCGGCAGCGCCGGCGGCGAGACCTTCCTGTCGCAGCAGTTGGCCGAGCTGAACCGCGCCCTGGTCGTCGCCCAGACGGAGCGCGGCCGGGCAGAGGCGCGGGCGCAGAACGCCCGGATCGTCGCGCGCAGCCCGACCCAGGGCAACGCGGCGGAAATCCTCGGCTCGCCGCTGATCCAGCGGCTGGGCGAGGAGGAGTCGGGCATCGCGCGCCGGCTGGCCGAATACCGCACCCGCTACGGCGACCAGCATCCGGCGGTGCAGGCCTACGTCAACCAGTTGACGAACCTGCGCCAGAAGATGCGCGAGGAAGCCACCAAGATCATGGCGGTCATCAACAACGAGGTCGAGATCGCCCGCGCCCGCGAGCGCGAGCTTGAGGCCGCGCTGAAGAAGCTGACCGCCGAGACCGCGGGCGAGCTGGGCGCCAACGTCCGCCTGGCCCAGCTGCAGCGCGAAGCCGACGCCAACCGCCGGGTTTATGAAGGGCTGCTCCAGCGTCTCGTCGAAACGCGCGAGCAGGACGACCTTCAGCAGCGCGACGCCCGCGTCGTGTCCTTGGCGGAACCGCCGCTGGAGCCGTCGACGCCGGGCAAGAAGCTGTTCGTCGGCGGCGGTCTGGCCGTGGGCCTGCTGATCGGCATGTTCCTGGCCTTCCTGCGCGACCATCTGAACAAGACCTTCCGCAACACCCAGCATGTGGAGGAGACGATCGGCGTGCCGGCCATCGGGCTGGTGCCGTCCCTGCCGCATCACAAGAACGCCAAGCCGGAAGACTATGTCCTCGACCGTCCGCGGTCGGAGTACAGCGAGGCGGTGCGCGCCATCGGCGTGTCGCTCTACGCCCGCGGCGCCCTGAACACCGGCTCGGTGGTGATGGTCACCTCCGCCGTTCCCGGCGAGGGCAAGACCACCGTCTGCCTGACCCTGGCGCGCATGCTGGCGGCGTCCGGCCGGCGGGTCCTGCTTCTGGAATGCGACCTGCGCTGCCCGCGCATCGGGAACGTGCTGGGCGACAACGCCCCGGGCGACCTGAGCGACCTGATCGTCGGCAAGGCGGAGTGGAACGACGTGGTCCAGGTGGACGGCCGCACCGGCCTCCACTACGTCGTCGGCCGCCCGCATTGCGACCATCCGCAGGAGCTTCTGGGGTCGGAAAAGCTGGCGAGCATCATCAAGTTCGCCTCGCTCGAATACGACTGCGTCATCCTCGACACCCCGCCGATGGCGGTCGTGGCGGACGCGGGCGTGCTGACCCGGTCGGCGACGGAATGCCTGTTCGTGGTGCGCTGGGAACAGACGCCGCGCGCCGTCGTCCAGCGGGCCATCGAGCGGCTGACCGAGCTGGGTCGCGACGTGACCAGCGTCGTGCTGAGCCGGGTCGACCTGAAGAAGCTGGCCCGCACCGACGCGTCGGAAGAGGCCTACGGCATGAACGAGGCGCGCCGCTACTACACGCGCTGACCATGACGTGACGGCGGAAACGCCCGGCGCCCCGGCGGCCGGGCGTTTCCGTACCCCAAGGGACGCGTTGGTCCTGGGGGGTTCATCGGGGGAACAGGATGAGTGCAACGCCATTTCCGCGAAACCGAGCCGCACTGGCGGCGGCGCCCGCTGCGGACGCGCCGCCCGCCCGGCCACGGACGCCGCTCCTGCGCAGCGCGGCCGATCTCACGCCCAGCCTGTTCGATCAGGTGGTGTGCGCCATCGGCCTGATCCTGCTGTGGGACGCGCTGCTGTCGGTGATGATGTCCGCGCCCTCGCAGCGCTTCATCCTGCGCGCGGGCGGCGCGCCGGAATCCTCCGGCGACACCATCAAGCAGCTCATCTTCGCCGCGCTCTACGCCACGGCCCTGCTGCGGATCGTCATGCTCCACGGCGTCCGGGCCTTCCGCTATCTCAGCATTCCCATGGCGCTCATGGTGGTGCTGGCCATCGCGTCCAGCCAATGGTCGCATGACCCGTCGCTGACCATCCGCCGCAGCGTGGCCCTGGTCGGCACGACGATCTTCGGCCTCTATGTCGGCCTGTCCTACGGCGAGGTCGCGCTGGCCCGGCTGATCCACCGCGCGGTCTTCGTGCTGGCGGTGCTGAGCGCGCTTCTGGCGATCGGCCTGCCGAGCTACGGCCTGATGCCGGCGGAGCAGGGATCGCAGTGGCGCGGCGTCTTCTCCCACAAGAACGGCCTGGGCGACGCCATGGCCTTCGGCCTGACCGCCGGGCTGTTCGTCCTGCGCTCCCGCCCGGTGACCGACACCATGGCGCTGGTCTGGCGGCTGGGCACCTTCGCCATCATGGCCGGCTGCCTCGCCATGTCCGGCTCCGCCACGGCGCTGATCGTCGCCACGGCGGGCATGACCCTGGTGATGCTGGTCACCCACCGGCAGGACGCCGGATCGCTGGCGCTGGAACTGTACGGCGGCACCATGGTCATCATGCTGGCCGCCATCTTCGCCCTGCTGAACCTGGAGAGCATCACCGGGCTGCTCGGCCGCGACATCACGCTGACCGGGCGCACGCTGATCTGGGACTTCGCCTTGCGGATGATCGGGCAGCAGCCGGTGCTGGGCTACGGCTTCAGCGCCTTCTGGTCGGGGCTGGACGCGCCGGGCGCGCTGTTCTGGCGCACCTCGGGCCGCTTCGACATCCACGCCCACAACGGCTTCATCCAGACGACGCTGGACGTCGGCCTGCTCGGCCTCGGTCTCTTCCTGGTGGCCTATGCGATCTACCTGTCGCGCATCGCCCGGATCGTTCCGGTCGACCGCAGCGGGGCGGCGCGCTGGCACATCGTCTTCGCCATGATGCTTCTGCTGGGCAACGTCGCCGAGAGCAGCCTGCTGATCCAGAACGGCCTGCTGTGGTTCCTCTTCACCGCCTTCCAGACGCGGCTGGCCAAGACGGTCCACGCCCACGCCCTGACGCCGCGTCCGTCGGCGGGACGGCGGCCCAAGCTGCGGAACGGCATCCCGGTTGCGGAGTCGCGGTCATGATGTCGAGCGGCTTCGCCTTCTTCGCGACCCGGATCGCCGTCGGCATCCTGGGATTCGCGGCGGTCGCGGTCTTCTCGCGCATCGTCACGCCGGAGGCCTACGGCCATTACGCCCTGGTCATGGCGGCGGCGGCGGCGATCAACGCCTGCGGCTTCTCCTGGATGGGCCTGTTCGTCCTGCGCAAATGCGGCGGCGACGCGGCGGAGCGGGACGCCTGGCTCTCCACCGTGGTCACCGCCTTCCTGGTGGTGGCCTGCGGGGTGCTCGCCATCCTGGGCGCGGTGGTGGCCTTCTATCCCGGCATGAACGGCATCGACTATGTGCTGTATCTGCCGGTCATCGCGATCCTGATCTCCTGGTTCGACCTGTCGATCCAGATGTCGCGGGCGCGGCTGAAGGGCTCGGTCTTCGCGGCCAAGTCCTTCGCCAAGGCGCTGTTCGGGCTGGCGCTCGGCTCCGCCTTCGTGCTGATCGGCTGGAAGGAGGAGGGGCTGCTGCTCGGCACCAGCATCGGCTTCCTGCTGGTCACCGCGATCTGGCTGCGCTCCGACCTCAAGGGCATCTCGCTGCGCTGGCCGGCGCGGGACCGGGTCGGCCTGCTGCTGACCTTCGGCGGCCCGCTGATGCTGAGCCTGATGGTGGGCTGGGCGCTCGACTTCGCCGACCGCTTCCTGATCTACTGGTTCATCGGCGAAGCGGCGGCCGGCGCCTACGCCATGGCCTTCGATCTCGCCAAGCAGCCGATCATGCTGGTGGCGTCGGCGGCGTCGCTGGTCACGCTGCCGATGGCGTCGCGCGCCTATGACAGCGCCGGCCCGCGCGCCGCGCGGCCGATCATGGCGCAGAACCTGACGATCCTGCTGCTGGTCTGCCTGCCGCTGGTGCTCATGGAGGTGATCTCCGCCCAGGGCATCGTCGGGCTGCTGCTCGGCGAGGCGTACCGCGAGACCGGTGCGGCGATCATGCCGCTCGTCGCCCTGTCGGTCTTCATCAGCATCCTGCGCATCTACCACTTCGACCTGTCGCTGCACCTGACCAAGAAGACCGGCTACATCCTGAAGCTGACCATGCTGACGGCGGTGCTGAACATCGGCGCCAACCTGTTCCTGATCCCGCGCTTCGGGGTGATCGGGGCGGCCTACGGCTCGCTGGCGGCGCAGCTCGGCTGGGTGGTGGCAGCCCTCATCCTGATGCCGCGCGCCGGCGTGCTGGCGGTGCCGGTGAAGGATCTTCTGAAGGTGACCACCGCCGCCCTGCTCTTCGCCGCCGGGCTGAAGATCGCGGCGATGGAAAGCGACCTGCTGCTCGTCCAGCTCGCCCCGGCGGGCAGCCTCTATCTGCTGGCCCTGGCCGTGCTCAACCCCGCCAACCTGATGGGTCAGGTGCGGATCGCGCTGGCCCGGCTGAAACGCACCCGATCTCCGGCATGAACACCATGAACAGGCGTGAGGAAGGAACAGGCACCATGTCGAAAAAGCTGGTGGTTTGCGTGTGCACCTACCGCAGGCCGAAGGATCTTCACCGCACGTTGCTGTCGCTGGAGGGGCTGACCTTCAACCCCGACGCCCCGCTGGACGTCGAAGTGCTGGTGGTGGACAACGACCCGGCGCGCTCCGCCGAACCGCTGTGCCGGGAGATGGCGCAGGACTGGCGCTTCCCCATCCGCTACGCGGCGGAGCCGGTGCCGGGCATTCCCGCCGCCCGCAACCGTTGCCTGGACGAGACCACGGACGCCGACCTGATCGCCTTCATCGACGACGACGAGGTGGCGAGCCCCGGCTGGCTGGACTGGCTGGTGACGGCCATGGAGCGCACCGGAGCCGCCGTGGTCGCCGGCCCGGTCCTGCCGATCTACGAGAAGCGTCCGCCGGACTGGCTGACCAAGGGCCGCTTCCACGACCTGCAGCGCATGCCCACGGGCAGCGAGCCGGCCTATTGCGCCACCGGCAATGTGCTGTTCCGCCGTTCCATCCTGAAGGGCGGCGTGCGCTTCGACCCGGAGCTGAGCCTGTCCGGCGGCAGCGACGTGCTGTTCTTCGAGCAGATCCGCCGCCAGGGCCACCGCATCGTCTGGTGCGACGAGGCGACCATCGAGGAGCATGTGCCGGCCAGCCGCATGACCGCGCGCTGGATCCTGCGCCGCGCCTTCCGGCTCGGCACCTGCGTGTCGCTGACCGAGGCCAAGCTGAACGGCCAGCGCCGCACGCTGGTGAAGCGCTCCACGCTCGGCCTCGCGCACATCGCGCTGAACCTCGCCGCCCTGCCGCTGGTGCCGATGGCGCTGGCCTTCGACACGAGCTGGCCGATCCGCCGTCTCCAGAAGATCTGCGTCGGCAGCGGCTATCTCTACGGCCTGATGGGCTTCCAATATCTGGAGTACAAGCGATGAAGGACGCGGACATGAAGGGCGGCGCGGCGGAGGCCCCGCCCGTCACCGTCAGCGCGGTCATCCCGACGCGCAACCGCCCGCATCTGGTGCTGAACGCCGTGGAGAGCGTGCGCGCCCAGACGATCAAGGATCTGGAGATCGTCGTCGTCGTCGACGGGCCGGACCCCGCGACCGTCGCGGCGCTGGAGGCGGTGGAGGACCGCCGCCTGCGCATCGTGCAGAATCCGGCGTCGCTCGGCCCCGCGGGAGCGCGCAACGCCGGGGTGCAGGCGGCGCTGGGCGAGTGGATCGCCTTCCTCGACGACGACGATTCCTGGGCGCCGGAGAAGCTGGAACGGCAGCCCGCCGCCGCCAAGGCGTCGGGCGCCAAGCTGCCGGTGGTCTCCTGCAGCACCAGCGTCAGCATCGGCGAGCGCCGCTACGTCTGGCCGCAGCGCCGGCCGGAGCCGGGCGAGCCGATCAGCGACTACTTGATCGACCGCCGCAGCCCGCTGTCCCGCCCCGGCTATCTCGCCACCCCGACGATCATGGTGCCGCGCTCGCTGGCGCTCGCCGTGCCGATGCCGGACTACCGCCATTTCGAGGATTGGGGCTGGCTGTTCCGCGCGCTCGACCAGCCGGGCGCGGAACTGGTCTTCGTCGACGAGCCGCTGTGCTTCGTGGAGATCGACGAGGGCCGCGCCTCGCTGCATTCGGTGGATGACTGGCGGCAGGCCTTCGAGTGGGCGCGCACGCACCGGCCGCTGATGACCGGCAACGCCTACGCCGCCTTCCTGATGACCAAGGTCGTCGGCATGGCCCGCCGCGAGGGCGACTGGAACGCCGTCCGCCGCCTGCTGGCCGAGGCGACCCGGGCGGGCGATCCGAAGATGCGGCATTACCTGATGTTCTTCGGGACCTGCGTGGTGCCGCCGTCCTTCCACCGCCGGGTGCGCGCGGCGACCCATTCGGACGCGGCGACGGCGTGAGG
>NZ_WHOR01000081.1:0-21390 GCF_013340925.1 Azospirillum formosense | reverse complement strand
GGCGCGTGGGAAGGGTGGGGGCTCCGTGTGCGATGCGAACGCTACCCTTCCAGCAGCTCCACCGCCTCCCGCAGTATCGCCACCTTCGGGCCGAAGCGTTTCGCCGGGTCGCTGTCCTCGATGAAGCCGATCATCATGCGCAGGGCATGCGCCACCCGCGGGGCGAGATCGGGATGCGCCGTCACATGCTGCGCCAGATGGGCCAGCGCGTCCCGGTAGGGCCGGCCCTCGAAGCCCTCCGCGGCAATCGCCTCGAAGCGGTTCGCGTGTTCGATCACCAGGCTGTGGTCCACCGGGCTGTGGTCGTCGGTCATCGCGCTCACACGAACAGGATCGCGCCGGTCTTCGGCGCGTCGTTCAGGAAGGTGACGACTCCGCCGGTCTTCACCGGCACGTCGGGGCGCAGCGGAACGCCGGCAGGCAGGCCGAGCGCGCGCAGCCCCATCTCGCAGGCCATGACCGTGACCTTCAGCATCACGCAGGCCTCCAGCAATTCCTCGAAACCGGCCAGCCCGTTGGCGGTGAAGAAGGCGTCGCGCTCCGCCGGTGAACTGCCGTCGTCGGCGGGGTCCAGCCGGTGCCAGCCCGGCGCGCCGTCGGCGTCTTCGGCCAGCAGTGTGTTCAGCGCGCGGCCGGTGAAGAACAGCGTGACCTTGCGGTTGGTCGCCGCCGCCGCGCTGGCCGTCACCAGGGCGTAGTGAACCCGGTCGAAGCCGCCCGCGAACAGGACGATGGACAGGTTTTCGGGACCTTCCATGGGTGGGAGCCTCTCAGCCGCCGCTCAGTGGGCGGACAGGTCGTGGATGGTCGGGTGGGCGCCGCACAGCGGGCAGTCCGGGTCGCGGCGCACGGTGATGCGCTGGAACGAGGCGTGCAGGGTGTCCAGCATCATCAGGCTGCCCGACAGGCCTTCGCCGATGCCCATGATCTCCTTCAGCACCTCGGTCGTCTGGAGCGAACCGACGAAGCCGCCCAGCGCTCCCAGCACGCCGCCCTCGGAGCAGGACGGCACCAGACCGCGCGGCGGCGGTTCCGGGAACAGGCAGCGGTAGCAGGGGTGCGGGTCGCCGAGATGCGCCTTGAAGGTGGACACCTGTCCGTCGAAGCGCAGGATCGCCGCCGACACCAGCGTTTTCTTCGCGAAGTAGCAGGCGTCGTTGAGCAGGAAGCGCGTGGCGAAATTGTCCGACCCGTCGGCCACGATGTCGTAGCGCCCGATCAGGTCCAGCGCGTTGTCCTTCGTCAGCCGCGCCTTGTGCACCTCCACCGCCACGTCGGGGTTCAGCGCGCGGATGCGGGCGGCGGCGCTCTCCACCTTCGGAACGCCGAGCGACGATTCGTCGTGGATCACCTGCCGCTGCAGGTTGGACAGGTCCACCGTGTCGTCGTCGATGACGCCGATGGTGCCCACACCCGCCGCGGCGAGGTAGAGCAGGAGCGGTGCGCCCAGCCCGCCGGCCCCGACGACCAGGACGCGGGCGCGCAGCAGCGCCTCCTGCCCGACGCCGCCGACCTCCGGCAGGATGATGTGGCGGGAATAGCGGTGAAGCTGGGTATCGGTGAAATCCATGATCCGCAGAATAGCGCGGAACGCCCCATGCCGCGCAAGCCCCCTCGCTCAGGCTCCCGCCACGGGCGGCGGCGTCAGGCGAGCAGGCTCATCTTGTAGGGGGTGGTTTTCGCCTTGCCGGTCGACTTGGTCGCATCCTCCGCCGCCCACTGCTTCAGACGGGCCTCGCGCTCCCGCATGATCTTGTCGAACGGCCGCTCCACCGCTTCGTCGGGCGACTTGGCGACCTTCTGGACGAAGTTGAGCTGATAGGGGGTTTCACCGGGCACATCCTTCGGCGGGATGATCACCAGCTCGTACTGGCCGGGTTCGATCTTGAAGCTGGACTTCTTCAGCATGTCCTGGCCCGACTGCTCCGGTTTCATCGTGTCGCCGGAGGCCACGACCTTGCCCTCCTTGCTCATGAGGGCCCAGCGCGCCAAGGGAAGGGACATGTTGGCGACGAACTCGCCGCCCTGGGCGACGGTCAGCGTGTGCTTCTGGACGCCGGGATCCTTGCCGAGGACGGGGCGGGCGGTGCCCTTCATCTGGGCGCCCGACCCCACCATCATGATGTTCTGTCGTTCGGTGATGTCCAGCGTGTATTCGCGGTTGTTCACGCCGCGCACGGCCTGGGAAATGACCGCCGTGTAGGTGCCGGGACCGAGCTTGGCGCTGACCTCCGCCGCCTCGTTCTTCGCCTTAACCTCGGCGACGACCTTGTTGTTCTGGTCGACGATCTTGACGTTGGTGTTGATGTCGGCGATTTTGAAATTGAATTCGCCGTTTTTCGACACCGTGAACTTGCGGTAGTCGGTGGACGCGAGGTTGGAGTCCAATTCGTCGGTGATGCCGATGAACTGGAACCAGCTCCTCGTCGAGGCATTCGGAATCGCGACGCCCATGGTGGCCTCCCCCCGCTGGTCCTGTGCCGTCAGCTCCGCATCGTCGGGCGGCCATGCCGCGATGCGGGCCGGCGCCGGAAACGGCGGAGCCGCGCCGGCCGAAACTCCCGGCGCAGACAGGCTAAATTACTAAAATCCAATCTTTTTGTCAAAGCGCCACCCGATGCCGGTGACGGGCGAAAAGACCGGACGTTTCCCACTCTACATCAGGATGCGCGACGGCGCAATATTCGCCGCCCGGTTGCGCAGGAAAACGCACGGGAACCCCCCCCCTCCCACGCCTGTGAGCGGGCATGGGAGGGGGATGCCGATGTCACTCCAGCCCTTCGAACAGGGCGGTGGAGAGATAGCGCTCGGCGAAGGACGGCAGGATCACGACGATCAGCTTGCCCTCGTTCTCCGGGCGGGAGCCGATCTCCAGCGCCGCGGCCAGCGCGGCACCCGAGGAGATGCCCACCGGGATGCCTTCCAGCTTCGCCACCTTGCGGGCCGTCTCGAAGGCGCGCTGGTTGGAGATGCGGACGACCTCGTCGATCAGGTCCTTGTTCAGGACGTCCGGCACGAAACCGGCGCCGATGCCCTGGATCTTGTGCGGGCCGGGCATGCCGCCGGACAGGACGGGGCTGTCCTCCGGTTCCACCGCGATGGTGCGGAAGCCCGGCTTGCGGGCCTTCAGAACCTCCGACACGCCGGTCAGCGTGCCGCCGGTGCCGACGCCGGAAATCAGGAAATCGGCCTTGCCGTCGGTGTCCTTCCAGATTTCCTCCGCCGTCGTGTTGCGGTGGATCTCCGGGTTGGCGGCGTTCTTGAACTGCTGGAGCATGTAGGCGTTCGGATCGGTGGCGACGATCTCGTCGGCCCGGCGGATGGCGCCCTTCATGCCCTCCGCCGCCGGGGTCAGCACCAGCTCGGCGCCCAGCAGCTTCAGCATCTTGCGGCGCTCGACCGACATGCTTTCCGGCATGGTCAGGATCAGGCGGTAGCCCTTGGCGGCGGCGACGAAGGCCAGCGCGATGCCGGTGTTGCCCGACGTCGGCTCGACCAGGGTGGTGCGGCCCGGCTCGATGGTGCCGGCGCGCTCCGCCGCGTCGATCATGGCGAAGCCGATGCGGTCCTTCACGCTGGCCAGCGGGTTGAAGAACTCCAGCTTGCCGACGATCTGGGCCTTGGCTCCGGCCTCCTCGGCCAGCCGGTTGACTCGCACCAGCGGCGTGGCGCCGACGGTGTCGAGAATGCTGTCGTAGATCTTACCGCGAAACTCGGAACCCGGCATTTTTCACTCCTCCGGTGTGTGGTATTATCCCACTTTCTACAGCATGTGTAGAATTTAACCGTTTTCCGGGTGGGATCAAATCGTAAAATCGATGCGGTCTTCGGTCTCGCTCTCGACGCCGGCGGTGCGGGCGCGCAGGCAGAGATCCTCGATGGTGATGTCGTCGAGCTTCTTCATGCATTCCTCCTGAAGCTCGTTCCACAGCGGGCGCACCACCTTGTGCCCCAGGATGGAGCCGGCCGGTTCCTCGATGGGGTCGGTCGCGGTTTCCATGGAGCGGACGACCTTCACGATCTCGCCCAGCGTGATCCGCCGGCGCTCGCGGGCCAGCCGGTAGCCGCCGCGCGGCCCGCGCACGCCGGCCAGGACGCCGTCGCGGACGAGCTGCTGGAGAACCTGCTCGAGATAGCGCTTGGGAATGCCCTGGCGGCGGGTGATCTCGCCGGACTGCACGGGTTCGGTGCCGGCGTTGTAGGCGATGTCGAGCACCGCCTCGATCGCGAACATCAGCTTCTTCGAGATGCGGAGCATCAGCGCGCCTCCTGGGCAGGGGAGGGCGGGGCGAACTGGCCGGTGGAGCCGAAGCCCCCGTTGCCGCGGGCGCTGTCGGGCAGCGCGGCCGACTCGGCCCAGGCGGCGCGCTCGTAGCGGGCGATCACGAGCTGGGCGACGCGCTGCCCGCGCTCCACCGTGAAGGGCTGGTCGCCGTGGTTGATCAGGATCACCCCGACCTCGCCGCGGTAATCGGCGTCGATGGTGCCGGGGCTGTTCAGCACCGTGACCCCGTGCTTCAGCGCCAGGCCGGAGCGCGGGCGCACCTGGGCCTCGTACCCGTCGGGCAGGGCGAAGGCGACGCCGGTGGGAATCAGCGCACGGCGGCCCGGCTCCAGGACGACCGGCTCCGCCACCGCGGCCAGCAGGTCCATGCCCGCCGCGTGTTCCGTCGCGTAGGCCGGCAGGTCCAGCCCCGCGGCGTGGGCGAGCCGGACGATGGGAACGGGAATGGCGGGTGCCGTTGCGCTCACGGAATGGTCTCCTGGGGGGTGGGGTTTGAGGGCGGATTGAAGTGCCGGGCGATGGCCTCGGCCAGGCGGGCGGCCACGGCGTCCTTGCCCATGGTGGGCCACTCCTCCGCGCCTTCGGCGCGGATCAGATGGACGGTGTTGTCGGCCCCGCCGAAGGTGGTGGTGCCCGGCGACACATCGTTGGCGACGATCCAGTCGCAGCCCTTGCGCGCGCGCTTGGCGGTCGCGTAGTCCACCACGTTGCCGGTCTCCGCGGCGAAGCCGACGACCAGCGCCGGGCGGCGCGGCCCCGGCTGGGACAGGGTCGCCAGAATGTCGGGGTTCTCGGTCAGGGCAAGGCTCGGCGGGCCGCTGCCGTCCTTCTTCAGCTTGCGGTCCGACTCGCCGGCCACGCGCCAGTCGGCGACGGCGGCGGCGCAGACAGCGATGTCCGCGGGCAGGGCCGATTCGCAGGCCGCCAGCATCTCCCGCGCCGTCTCGATGGGGCGCACGGTGCAGCCGGGCGGGTCGGGCAGGCTGGTCGGGCCGGTGACCAGCGTCACGTCGGCGCCCAGCCGCCGCAGCGCCTCGGCGATGGCGTGGCCCTGCTTGCCGGAGGAGCGGTTGGCGATGTAGCGCACCGGGTCGATGGGCTCCACCGTCGGGCCGCTGGTGACCAGGGCGCGCTTGCCGGCCAGCGGCCTGGGGGCGTCCAGATCCTCGAAATGGGCGGCGATGGCCTGGACGATCTCCATCGGTTCGGCCATACGCCCGAATCCGTACTCGCCGCAGGCCATCTCGCCCTTGTTCGGGCCGATCCGGCGCACGCCGCGCTTTTCCAGAAGCGCCAGATTGTCGCGGGTCGCCGGATGCTCCCACATGCGGACGTTCATCGCCGGGGCGACGAGCACCGGCTTGTCGGTGGCCAGCAGCACGGTGGCGGCCAGATCGTCGGCCATGCCGGCGGCCATGCGGGCCAGCAGGTTGGCGGTGGCCGGGGCGACGACCAGCAGGTCGGCGTCGCGCGAGAGCTGGATATGCCCCATTTCCGATTCATCGGTCAGGGACCACAGATCCTGGTAGACGGTGTCTTCCGTGAGCGCCTGCACGGACAGCGGCGTGACGAATTCCGCCCCCGCCCGGGTCAGGACCGCACGCACGCGCACGCCCCGCTCCTTCAGGCGGCGGATCAGTTCCAGGCTCTTGTAAGCCGCGATGCCGCCCGCGATGACGAGCAGGATGCGCTTGCCGGACAGCACGGATGTTTCGGCCACGGGGATCCGCCGCTCCTTGCTATGGATTTTGTGGGCGATGAATTCTGTAGAATTCAGATATTCCATCACGGCGCCCGGTACAAGCGTCCTTCGCTGATCCTCACAGCGAATCTGGTGTGAAATGCACATCCATGACGAGGGTGTGAAACCGCGGACGTGATCTTTCGTTGCGCGGTCGTATGCCAGGTCTTTCGTCCCCGGCCCAACATCGCGTAGAGTGCATTTTTAAGGATTTGCTGATAACCAGGGCAATCCGATGGTCTTTTCCGCATTTTTCCTTTGAATTCAAACGGTCCATGCCCCCGCGATCCACGCCAATCCTACTTGTCGAAGACACGCCGTCGCTGGCCCGCGTCTATGCGGAGTTCCTGAAGAAGGATTGCAGCGCCGTCACCACAGTGGAGACGGGGGCCGCGGCGCTGGAGCAGCTTGCCGACGGTGTGCCGCGGATCGTTCTGCTGGACCTTCAGCTTCCCGACATGCACGGGATGGACGTGCTGAAGCGGATCAGCGCCCAGGCGCTGCCCTGCGCGGTCATCATCATCACCGCCCACGGGTCGGTCGGGGTGGCGGTGGAGGCGATGCGCTACGGCGCCTATGATTTCCTGGTGAAGCCCTTCTCGGCGGAGCGGCTGACCGTCACCGTGCGCAACGCCATGGAGCGGCTGCGCCTCGCCCAGCTCGTCGACAGCTTCGAGAAGGACCTGGGGCGCAGCCGCTACCACGGTTTCCTCGGCTCCTCGCTGGCGATGCAGGCGGTCTACCGGATCATCGACAGCGCCGCCTCCTCCCGCGCGACGGTCTTCGTCACCGGCGAATCGGGCACAGGCAAGGAGGTCTGCGCCGAGGCCATCCACCGGCAGAGCCCGCGGGCCGACCGGCCCTTCATCGCCATCAACTGCGGGGCCATCCCCAAGGACCTGATGGAGAGCGAGATCTTCGGCCACATGAAGGGCTCCTTCACCGGGGCGGTGGCCGATCGCGAGGGCGCTGCGGCGCGGGCCAATGGCGGCACCCTGTTCCTCGACGAGATCTGCGAGCTGGCGCCCGATCTTCAGACCAAGCTGCTGCGCTTCATCCAGACCGGTACCTTCACCCCGGTCGGCGGCAGCCGGCTGGAGAAGGTCGATCTGCGCATCATCTGCGCGACCAACCGCGACCCCCTGCGCGAGGTGGAGGAGGGGCGTTTCCGCGAGGATCTCTATTACCGGCTGCACGTCATCCCCATCCACCTGCCGCCGCTGCGCGAGCGCGAGGACGATGTGCTGGAGATCTGCCGCCAGTTCCTGACCGATTACGCGCGGGAGGAGGGCAAGGGCTTCGTCCGCTTCTCCCCGGCGGCCGAGCAGGCGCTGCGCACCTACCACTGGCCGGGCAACGTGCGGCAGGTGCAGAACGTGGTGCGCAACATCGTGGTTCTGCACGATGGCGACACCGTGACGCCGGCCATGCTGCCGGCCCCGCTCGGCACCCCGGCGGGGGCCGCCGCGCCGCTTCCCGCCAACGGCGGCGGAAACGGCCATGGCGGCGGGCATGCCGCCGGCCATGGGTCCGTGGCCCACGCGCCATCCCCCAAGACGGTGAAACCGCTGTGGGAGGTGGAGCGCGACGCCATCGAGGAGGCCATCGCCGCCTGCGACGGCAACATTCCCCGCGCCGCCGCCCTGCTGGAAATCAGCGCCTCGACCATCTACCGCAAGCGCCTCGCCTGGCAGGCCGAAGGAAAACTCTGAGTCCCATCCCCTGTTCCCGGCTCCGCGCCACTGGTCCTGCCGAAGCATAGGCTTCGTGTGCGTTCAATTCACGAAAGACCATCGAAAGTCTTGCCGTGTCGGGGCCTGCCGCCATCGGCTTATTTCCAAATGACCGGTCCGGCCACATTGGGCATATGCCGTGAAGCCGCCTTGCCGGTTCCGGTGCCATCCGGCTAGCCTCCCCTCGCGTTGCTTTGCTTGCGCTTCCGCGTGGCGCCACACCGGATCGCCGCACATGACCGCCGCACCGTCCATCGTCGCCCCCTTGCGCCCCGTGGCGCGGACCGGCGGCGGGCCCCCGACCGAGGAGCAGGAGTTCACCTTATGACCACCGGCACCGTCAAATGGTTCAACACCACCAAGGGATATGGCTTCATCGCGCCGGAGGCCGGCGCCAAGGATGTGTTCGTGCACATCACGGCCGTACAGAAGTCGGGTCTTCACGCCCTGTCCGAGGGCCAGCGCGTCGAGTTCGAGGTCGCGCGCGGCAACAACGGCAAGGACGCAGCGGTCAACATCAGCGTCATGGAGTGAAGCGACGTCATGACGTGACATAGCCGCGGAGCCGGTACGCCTCCACGGCTTCCCGGGTGAGGCGGGGGATGTCGCGGCACAGCGACGTCACCTCGCCCACCGCGTTGCTACGGCAGGCCAACTCCAGCGCCCGGGCCGCCGCCGACAGGTGGCGGGCGCCGAAGGTCCCCGCGGTGCTCTTCAGCGTGTGGGCCTCCTTTGCCAACCCGGAGAGATCGGCCGGGCCTTTCCCCGCCGCTTCCGCCCCGCCGCGGGCGATCCTCTCGGCCCGCTCCAGCGTTTCCTCCACGAACTGGCGGATGACGTCGGCCAGAAGCTCCGCGTCGAGATCCCGGGCGAGCTGCTGCAGCACCTCCATGTCCAGCACGCCCGCATCCACGACGCCCGCCGGGGCCGGAGCGGGAGCGTCCGGCGGAGCGGTGGGCGCGGCGCTTTCCGCCGGGGTGGCGTCCAGCCAGCGGGCCACGGTTTCCAGCAGATGCAGGCGGTCGACGGGCTTGGCGACATGCCCGTTCATCCCGGCGGCCAGACAGCGTTCGCGGTCGCTGTCCATGGCGTCGGCGGTCATGGCGAT
Source organism: Azospirillum formosense (assembly GCF_013340925.1). Classification (GTDB taxonomy): domain Bacteria; phylum Pseudomonadota; class Alphaproteobacteria; order Azospirillales; family Azospirillaceae; genus Azospirillum; species Azospirillum formosense. The sequence goes on along the minus strand of NZ_WHOR01000081.1, from coordinate 12,523 downwards.
GATCGGGACGGTGCCGGCCGGCGGCGGCAGGGCGCGCAGCCGGCGGGTGGCGGTCAGCCCGTCCATCTCCGGCATGGCGAGGTCCATCAGGACCAGGCCGTAGAGCGACGGACCGGGCGCCGCGGCCTCCATCGCCTCCAGCGCTTCCCGCCCGTTGTTGGCGATGTCGACCTGATAGCCGGCGCCGCGCAGCAGCAGGGCGGCGACCATCTGGTTGGTCGGGCTGTCCTCGACGAGGAGAATCCGTGGGCCCGTCCCAGCCGCGGACGGGGCGACCGGGCTTTGCGGAGACGGCGGCGCTGCGGGCGGTGCCTCCGTCACGCTCCGCCCGGTCACGGCAGCGAGCAGACGGGAAGGGCGGGCCGGCTTCGTCACCGTGGCGTCGGCGCCGTTGCCGTCCCCGCCCACGCTCCGGTGCGGCAACAGGAGACGGACGATCCGCCCCACGCCCCGCGCGCGCAGCCGGTCGGGCAGGGACCCGGCGACCGGGGTTTCCACGCTGCCGATCACCGCGATGCCGGCGGCGGGCAGGGTGCCGGCGTCCAGCCCGGCCACCATCGCCGTCACGTCCGGCGCACTCACGGTCGCCCCCCAGGAGTGGAACTGTTCAGCCAGCGCCCGCCGGGCGACGGGATTGGATTCCAGAAGCAGGACCGTCTGCCCGGCCAGCGGCGGAACCGCGCCGTCCGCCCGCGTCCTCCCAGGTTCCAGGGGCCCGGACTCCAGGGGCCCGGACTCCAGCGGCCCGGACTCCAGTGGCAGTGTGAACCAGAAGCGGCTGCCCTGGCCGGCGGCGCTGTCGAAACCGATGCTTCCCCCCATCATTTCCACCAGCCGCTTGGAGATCGCCAGCCCCAGCCCGGCGCCGTCGTGGCGCCGCGACAGGCGGGGATGCACCTGCGAGAATTCGGTGAAAAGGTCAGCCCACGCGTCCTGCGGAATGCCGATGCCGGTGTCGGTCACCTCGAAGCGCAGGCATGGCGCTTGGCCGGCGCCGTCCTGGTCCGACCCCACGGCCGAGAGGGTGACGGCGACGCCGCCGCGGTCGGTGAATTTCACGGCGTTGCCGACGAGGTTCAGCAGGACCTGCCTTACCCGCCCCGAGTCGCCGCGCAGCGCCGTCGGCAGGCCGCCGGGGACGCAGACGGCCAGTTCGATCCCCTTGGCGAAGGCGCGGGCGGCCTGCAGTTCGGCGACGCTCTCCACCACCTCGGCGGGAGAGAAGCGGCCCGACTCCAGGGTCAGCTTTCCGGCCTCCATCTTGGAGATGTCCAGGACGTCGTTGAGCATGGACAGCAGCGCCTCCGCCGACTCGCGGGCGGTACGGGCGTAGGCGCGCTGCTCCTCGCCCAGCGGGCCGTCCAGCAGCAGCCCCAGCATGCCCAGAACGCCGTTCATCGGGGTGCGGATCTCGTGGCTGATGGTGCGCAGGAACTCCGACTTGGCGTGGCTCGCCAGCTCCGCCTGCTCCTTGGCGAGGCGGAGCTGCGCCTCGGTGCGGCGGTGGGCGGTGATGTCGCGGAAGGACACCATCGCCATGGTCCGCCCGCGGTAGGGAACGTAGCGGGTTTCCCCCTGCACCGTCAGCCGTTCGCCGTTGCGGCGCAGGCAGACGGTTTCGAAGGGCGTCTCGTCGCGGGCGCGGATGCGCTGCCAATTGAGTTCGCGGTCCTCCGGCGCCATCAGCGCGGTGATGGACAGCCCCGTCAGCTCGTCCGGGGCATAGCCCAGGATGGCGGCGGCGGCCCGGTTGGCGTCGGCGATCACCCCCTGCTCATGCACCAGGATGCCGTCGATGGCGGCGTCCGACAGTTTGCGGAAGCGGTCCTCGCTCTCGCGCAGGGCCTGCTCCACCCGGCGGTGGTCGGTGATGTCGGTGTAGGTCATCAGGACCGAGCGGTCGGGCAGGAAGCTGGCGGTGATCTCCAGCACCCGCCCGTCGGGGCGCGTGCGCTCGATGCGGCTGACTCCCTCGGGACGCAGGTTGGTCAGGTGGCGGGCGACGATCTCCGCCGGATCGCCGGGACCGAACTCGCCGCGCTCGGCCATGAAGCGCAGGAAGCCGGGCATGCTCAGGCCGGGATGGAGCGCGTCGTCCGGCAGGTCGAGCATCTCCCGCAGGCGCCGGTTGCAGGTCAGGAAATGATAGTCCGCGCTCCACACCACGAGGCCCTGCGACATGGCGCTGAAGGTGGCCTCCAGCAGGTCGGACTTGTGGGCCAGTTCCTGCTCGCGCCGTTTCAGCTCGCTGATGTCGGTGCGCAGCCCGACATAGCCGCCGTCGCTGGTCCGCCGCTCCTCGATCTTGAACCAGCGCCCGTCGCCGATCCGCAGCACTTGCGGCCCCTGCGGGTTGCGGTGCCGCTCCATCTCCCGCTCGACCCAGCGGTCGATGTCGCCGGGGCCGCAGTCGGGGTAATGGCCGGTGGCGGCGGCGCGGCGGATCAGCGATTCGAAGGTGATGCCGGGCTCCAGAGGCCCCAGCAGGGCGTAGATCTCGCGGAAACGGGCGTTGCATTGGACCAGCCGGTCGTCGGCGTCGAACAGGGCGAAGCCCTCGTTGACGACCTCGATGGCTTCGGACAGGCGGCGGTGGGCATCGGCTGCCCGGCTGTCGGCGGCGCGGGCCTCCGCCAGGGCGCGCTGTGTGGCCTCCCGCTCGCGCAGCACCGCCAAAGCCATCACCGCGCCGGCCAGCCCGATTCCGAAAAAGGGCCAGATCAGTTCGTCGGTCCCATGTTCCAGAAGATGCTGCAGCGTGTGCAGCGCGCTCGCCATCAGAAGGAGGAGCGCGACCAGAGTGAGCCAGCTCCAACGGCGCAGCCGGCGGGGGTGGAACGGCATTCGGCGCTCCGCATCGGACGAGGCGAAAACGTTACGGCTTTTGCGCCTCCGGAGCAATGAATCCGGGGGAGTTGCGCAACCGGCCGACGGCGCGGCGCCGGCCCAGCAGGCCGTGGCGCGGCCCGAACAGGACGGCCAGCGCCAGGATCAGCCCGGACGCCACGGCGATCATCCCCGCCGCGTTCAGCGAGTGGGAGGCCCCGAGCAGCATCGGCCCGAAGGCCGCGGCGCCATAGCCGGCCAGCGCCGCCAGCACCCCCAGCGCGACGCTGAGCAGGATCTGCGCGGCCAGCCGGTCGGTCAGCAGGCGCGCCGCGGCGGGCGGGGCGATCAGCATGGCGATGACCAGGATGGAGCCCACCGCCTCGAAGGCGGCGATGGCCGTGGCGGCGACCAGGAGCACCACCCCGTAATGGAACAATCCCGCCGGGATGCCCAGCGTGGAGGCCAGCGCCGGGTCGAAGGTGGTGATCTTCAGCTCCTTGTAGAACAGCCCGACCAGGGCGACGCAGAGCGCGAAGACCGCGGCCAGCGTCAGCACCTCGCGCGGCAGGGCCGCCCACACCGCCGGGTCGGCCAGCGACGCCCAGCCCTTGGGGGCCAGCCAGAGGATGGTCTCCAACTGGCCGTAGAGCACGCAGTCGGCGTCGAGGTCGACACCGCCGGCGGACGCCTGCTCGATCATCACCACGCCGGCGGCGAACATCACGGTGAAGACGACGCCCATGGCGGCGCCGGATTCCAGCCGGCCCAGCCGCCGCACCGCCTCGATCAGCAGGCCGGCCAGCGCCGCGGCGGCCAGCGCGCCGAGCATCATCGGCAGCGTCTCCCGCGTGCCGGCGACCAGGAAGCCGCCGACGATGCCGGGCAGGATGGCGTGGCTGACCGCGTCGCCCATCATCCCCTGGCGCCGCAGCACCAGGAAATTGCCGACCAGCGCGCAGGCGGCGCAGGCCAGCACCGCGGCGAGCAGGGCGGGGGCGTCGATCTGAAGGAATTCCTGGACGTCGGGCATCATGACGGGGCGCTCCGTTCCTCCAGCAGCCGGACCATGTCGCCGGGCAGGACCGAGTCGATGGGGTCGACGCCCCAGTTGGCGTGGGCGGGCAGCAGGGCCGGGTAGTCGGCCAGGAACCGCTCCCACAGCCGGCGGTCGCGCGCCGCTGCCTGGGCGGCGGTCTGCCCGGCGGGGGTCAGGGCGCCGTCCCGGGTGTAGCCGCGCAGGCGCAGCCAGAGCGCCGTCGCGCCCTCCACCGGCCGGCCGTCCAGCAGGTCGGTCAGGGCGCGCCGTTCCGCGAAGGTCAGGCGCAGCCGCCCCTGGCGCAGCGCGGCGGCGACCAGCCCGCGCGCCGGGGCGAACAGGAAGCTGAGCAGGAAGAAGCCCCCGGCGACCAGGACGATCACCGCCCCCGCCGGCAGGTTGGGCAGCAGGGCCGACAGGGTGGCGCCGAGCCAGCCCGACAGCGCGCCGATCACCGCCGCGGCCACGGTCAGGGCGGGCAACCGGTCGGTCCAGAAGCGCGCCGCTGCGGGCGGGATGATCAGGAGCGCGACCACCAGGATCAGTCCCACCGTCTGGAGCCCGATCACCGTCACCAGCGTCGCCAGCCCCATCAGCACGAGGTCGAGCGCCCCCACCGGCCAGCCCTGCACGGCGGCGAAGCCGGGGTCGAAGGCCAGCACCCGCAATTCCTTGAACAGCAGGGCGACGGCCAGCGCCGCTCCGGCGGCCAGCAGGCCGATGGCGATGGCCTCGCCCTGCGCCATGGCGGCGGTCTGGCCCAGGATGAAGGTCTTCAGCCCGGCTTGCCCGCCCAGCTCCAGATTCTGGATGACGCTGAGCAGCACGACGCCCAGCCCGAAGAAGACCGACAGCACCGCGCCGATCGCCGAATCCTCGGTCAGCCGGGTGAAGCGGGACAGCGCCTGCACGGTCAGCAGCCCGACCACCCCGCTGGCCACCGCCCCGGCCAGCAGCAGCGGCAGCGAGCGTTCCGGCAGGCCGAGCGCCGCCCCGACCAGGAAGGCGACGGCGATGCCGGGCAGGGTGGCGTGGCTCAGCGCGTCGCTGACCAGCGCGCGGCGGCGCAGCAGCAGGAAGGTGCCGACCGTCCCGCCGGCCAGCCCCAGCGCGGCGGTCCCGGCGACCACCACGGCGCTGTTGAAGCCGGACTGGAAGGTCAGGACGCGCAAAGCCTCATCGAACAGGGAGTCGGTCATGACGCTTCCGCCCCCAATGCCCCCAATGCCGCGGGGGCCGGCATCGGCCGCCCGCCGTAGGTGCGGGACAGCAGGTCGGGCGTCATCACCCGCGCGACCGGCCCCTGGGCGACCACCCGGGTGTTGAGCAGCAGGGCGTGGTCGAAATAGTCGCTGACCGTCTGGAGGTCGTGGTGGACGCAGATCACCGTCCGCCCGGCGGCGTCGAGGTCGCGCAGCACCTGGAGCACCGCGCGCTCCGTCGCGGCGTCCACCCCGGCGAAGGGCTCGTCCATGAAGTAGAGCTGCGCCTCCTGCGCCAGCGCGCGGGCCAGGAAGACGCGCTGCTGCTGGCCGCCGGACAGCTGGCCGATCTGGCGCTTGGCGAAGTCGGCCATGCCCACCCGCTCCAGCGCGTGCAGCGCCGCCTCCTTGTGGGCGCGGGTGACCGGGCGGAACCAGCCGATCTTCCCGTAGCGGCCCATCGCCACCACGTCGAGCGCCGAGACGGGGAAGTCCCAGTCCACGCTTTCCCGCTGCGGCACGTAGCCGATCAGGCGGCGCTGCCTGCCGATCGGGCGTCCGAACACCTCCACCGTGCCCGACACGCTCGGGACCAGCCCCAGGCACGCCTTGATCAGGGTCGATTTGCCCGCCCCGTTCGGCCCGACCACGGCGATCAGCCCGCCCGGCGGGGCGGCGTAGTCGACGTTCCACAGCACCGGCCGGCGGTGGTAGGCGACGGTGAGGCCGCGGATATCCAGGGGCGGCGGCCCGATGGGCGAGGCCTCTTCGGGGGCGGTGCGGCTGCCGGGGGTGCGCCAGAGATACTGCATGGTCCGTTCCTCTTCCGCGTCAGCGCTGCGCCAGGGCGAGCTTGCCCTGGAAGCCGTCGGCCGGCGCCTCGCCGCCCAGCGCGCGGGCGATGGTCGTCACATTGTGGTCGATCATGCCGATGTAGGTGCCCTCATAGCTGCCCGGCGCGCCCATGGCGTCGGAGAAGAGGGCGCCGCCCAGCGTCACGCGGTGGCCGCGCGCCCCCGCCCCTTCGACCAGGGCGCGGACGTTGCGGTCGGACACGCTGGTTTCCGGGAAGACCGCCGGCACGCCGCGGTCCGCCAGCAACGCGGCCAGTTCCTCGATGATCCGCAGCCCGGCCTCGGATTCCGTGCTGATCCCCTGGATGCCGCGGACCTCGATCCCGTAGGCGCGCCCCAGATAGTTGAAGGCGTCGTGCGCGGTGACCAGCACGCGGGCCTTGCCGGGAATGGAGGACAGGATGCGCCGGGCGTACGTGTCGAGCCGCGCCAGCTCCGTCCCGTACGCGTCGGCGTTGCGGGCGTACGTCTCGGCGCCCGCGGGGTCGAGCCGGGCCAGACCGTCGCGGATGGACGGCAGGGTGCTCGCCCAGATCCCCACATCCATCCAGATGTGCGGGTCGTGGGCGCCCTCGAATTCCGGCGGGCTGAGCAGCCGCTCCTTGGGCACGGCATCGCCCAGCGCCACCACCGGCTTGCCGGACTCGCGCAGCCGGTCGAAGGCGGCGGTCATCTTGCCTTCCAGATGCAGGCCGCTGATGAACACCGCGTCGGCCCGCAGCAGCTTCACCGTGTCGGAGCGGGTGGGCTTGAACAGGTGCGGATCGACGCCTTCGCCCATCAGCGCCTCCACCGCCGCCCGGTCGCCGGCCACCGCCCGCACGAGGTCGGCGACCATGCCGGTGGTGGCGACGATCTTCGGGCGCTCGCCTTGGGGGCGTTCACCCTCGGCCATCGCGGCTCCCGGCAGCAGCAGGGCGGCGGCCAAGCCCATGATGGCAGTAAACTTCGTCAGGCTCTTCGTCGCGAAGGTTTTTGAACATATGTTCATATTCATTGGTCCCGACAAAGATCGGCAAGGTTAGGGCGGGCGGACCAAGTAAACGGGGCGGAGTGCATTTGCGTTCCATGAATATATGAACCGCCTCTCCGGCCTTGCAAGGCGGCTCGTGACGATCCGTGTCTTACCGAACGGGGCGGAGTGCGCTAGAGTGGCGGAATGATCGTGCTCTTTACGGATTTCGGGCTGTCCGGCCCCTACACCGGGCAGATGAAGGCGGTTCTGGCGCGGATGGCGCCGGGCCTGCCGGTCATCGACCTGTTCGCCGACGCCCCCGCCTTCGACCCGCAGCTGTCGGCCTATCTGCTGGCCGCCTACGCTCCGGAATTTCCGGCGGACAGCGTCTTCCTTTGTGTCGTCGACCCCGGCGTCGGGACCGACCGCCGCCCGCTGGTGGTGGAGGCCGACGGGCGCCGCTTCGTCGGGCCGGACAACGGCCTGTTCGAGCTGGTGCGGCGGCGGGCCGAGTCGGTGCGCGCCTGGAGCATCGGCTGGCGGCCCGAGCGGCTGTCGGCCAGCTTCCATGGGCGGGACCTGTTCGCCCCGGTGGCGGCCAGCCTCGCCATGGGCAACCCGGTCGCGCTGGAGCCGGTCGATCCGGCCGGCCTCGCGCGTGCCGACTGGCCGGACGATCTGGCGCGGGTCGTCTATGTGGACGTCTACGGCAACGCCATGACCGGCCTGCGCGCCGATCGGCTGCCGGAGAACGCGGTGCTGCGGGCCGGCGGGCGCACGGTGCGCCGGGGCCGGACCTTCGCCGACGTCCCGGTGGGGGAGGCGCTGTGGTACGCGAACTCCAGCGGTCTGGCGGAGATCGCCGTCAACCGGGGCCGCGCCGACCACGACGCCGGGCTAGCGGTGGGGATGCCGGTCGAACTGGTGCTATAGACCGTCCAGGCAGCGGTCGAGCTGGGCCAGATCCACGGGGCGGGCCAGCACGGTGATCGGGCTGTTGCCCGGCTGGGCATCCGGTGCGCCGGCGGTCAGGATGATCCGGGTGTGCGGGTAGAGCATGCAGGCCAGCGCCGCGGCCCGGTCTCCTTCGTCCTCCGGCCGGCGGCGGTGGAGCAGGGCGACGGCGGGACCTTCCGCCCCGATGAGGCTCAGCGCCTCGAAGCCGCCGGACACCGTGGACACGATGAAGCCGCGGGCGGTGAGATGACGGGCCAGTGCGTCGCGCTGACCGGGATCGTCGTCGGCGACGACGGCGCCGCGGCCTTCCTGGCCGGGCGGGCGGATGTCGGCGTCGATGGAAAAGCCGGTCGTCATGGGGGTCTCACCACGGGCTTCCCTGACTTTCGCGGGCCTTGAACCTGAGGGGCTTTCTACGCCACGCGGATGCCGGTTGCAAATCCCCATGGCCGACACGCGCCGCCCAATTAGCCGATCTTGATGTCAGCCGATCTTGACGTCAGCGGATCCTGACGACGGTGGGGCGGTCGACGATGGACAGCATCGGCAGGTCGCTGGGCCGGTTGCCGTAGCCCCAGGTCTCGCCGAAGGGACCGTTGGCGGCGATCCAGCCGCGCACCCGTTCCAGCTTGTCCAGCCGGACGCAGTTGCCCGTGCACAGCCGTCCGGTCAGGGCGCCGTCCTCCACCTCCATCCCCGTGGCGAGCAGGTCGTCGACGTTCAACCCGCGCAGCAGAGCCGGCATGTAGATGTCGAGCGCTCCGGTGGCGACGACCACGCGGCGCCCCTCGCGCCGGTGCATCTTCAGGGTTTCGACCAGCGGGGCGTGCCAGCGGATGCGGTGGACCAGCCGTTCCGCGGCGGCCAGCGCGTCGGCCACCGGAAGGCCGCGCAGCGTCCGGCGCAGCAGTATGGTCTTGACCGAGCCCGGAAAATCCACCCCCGGCCCGCGACCGCGCGCGTGGCGGTGCAGACCGGAGCGCAGGGCGTCCAGAAAGGCCAGCCGGGCGCGGTTGCGCCCGATGACCTCGCCGATGAACATCAGCAGGCTGTCGCCGTGGATCAGCGTCCCGTCGAAGTCGAAGAAGGCCACCCCCGGCGCGATGGAGGCCAGGGGACCGACGCCATTCGTGATGGTGCCTCCGGTGGAGGGACCGGAGGTGATGGCGTCGAAAACGGGAGTGGCGCTGGTCTGCATGCGCCCTTATCCGGCGGAACGCGCCGCGTCACAAGCCAAATGCGTTGAGCGAGGCCGTCCGGGGCACCTTAAAGCGGATTGCAATCCGCTTTGGACCGTGACGGCGGTCCCGGCCGCGCATGCGGCCGAAGCCCGGCCTCTCGCGGGAACGGAGTTCCCGCTGGCGGCAGGCGGATGCCATCGGCATCCGCTGAGAGCCGGCGAATGAGGCGATGTGAATCCAAAGCGAACGGAAGTTCGCTTAATGCAGCGACGGGCTGGGGGAATCGTCCGCGTCCTCCGCCTCGATCAGCAGTTCGCCCGCGGCGATTTCTCCGGCGCATTCCTCCAGCCCGGCCTTCACGGCGATCAGGAGGTTGATGATCTCGCCGTTGTCCTGCTCCAGGATGCGCAGGCGCTCCTCCAGCTTGTCCAGACGGCGGGTGACGCTGTCGTTCAGCCGGTCGAGGCGGGCGAGAACCGGGTCGTTGTTCGTGTCGTCCATGGCGGCGGTTGGTCCGTCGGTGATTCGTGTGCGTTCCTGAAGCTAGGACCACGCACCGCCTCTGGACAGACCCGCGCCCGGCGCAACCCGCAATTGATGGGATTATCGTCCGGATGGTGCCCGACGAGTCCAAAGGACTCAGGAACGGGCACGCCCGGGCGTCACTCCCCCTCCGACGTGGTGGTGCGGCGGCGCAACGGAACACCGTACAATTCGAGCCTATGGCCGAGCAGTTCATAGCCCAATTCGCGGGCTATGACTTCCTTCAGCCGTTCGAGATCTTCATTTTGGAACTCCACCACCTTTCCGGATTCGAGATCGATCAGGTGATGATGGTGCTCCGACCCGGCTTCCTCATAGCGGGCGCGGCCGTCGCCGAAGTCCAGCCGGTCGATGACGTTCGCGTCCTCGAACAGGCGCATCGTGCGGTAGACGGTGGCGATGGAGATGCGCGGGTCGATGGTGGACGCCCGGCGGTGAACCTCCTCCACGTCGGGGTGGTCGGCGGCCTCCGACAGCACGCGCGAGATCACGCGGCGCTGGTCGGTCATCTTCAGCCCTTTCTCGATGCAGAGCTGTTCGAGGCGCGAAGGCATGGAAGTCCCCTTGTTGTCGTCTCATTGGCGCGCGCGGTTAGCCTCCGATGGCCCCGGCCACGCGCTGGCCGCCGTCCCTCCCCGGCACGGCCACCCGAATGCCCGAGCACCATACTGTGATTCGGAACCATTCACAAACGCCGACGTTTGGTGTCGGCTTACGGAAAGGGCGCGCGCCATGATGACCCTGGACATCCACCACACAACCACCTACCGCTACGCCAACCCGGTGACCTTCGGCGACCATCGCCTGATGTTCCGGCCCCGCGACAGCCACGACCTGCGGTTGATCGAAACGGGTCTGGTGATCAGCCCGCCGCCGGCTTCCGTCCGCTGGCTCCACGATGTCTTCGGCAACTCCATCGCGGTGGCGAGGTTCGACCAGCCGGCGACGGAACTGCGCTTCGAAAGCCACATCAGGGTCGATCACTACCCGATGGGCGAGTTGGAATTCCCCATCGAGGACTACGCGCGTTCCTATCCCTTCAGCTATTCCGCGGAGGAGGTGCCGGATCTGGCGCTGACCACCCAGCGGCACTACCCGGACCCCGACCATCTGGTGGACGAATGGGCGCGGCAATTCGTGACGCTGGGCGAGGGCGGGCCGCCCGACACGCAGGACATGCTGGTGTCGATGACCCGCGCCATCAAGGACACCTTCACCTATCAGGCCCGCGATCTGGAAGGCACCCAGAGCCCGGTCGACACCCTGACGTGGAAGAGCGGCTCCTGCCGCGACTTCGCGCTCCTGATGATGGAGGCGGTGCGCTCGCTGGGCTTCGCGGCGCGTTTCGTGTCGGGCTACCTCTACGATCCCGCGCGGGATGGGCAGGAGGGGGCGATGACCGGCGGCGGGGCGACCCACGCCTGGGTGGAGATCTATTTGCCGGGCTGCGGCTGGGTGGAGTTCGACCCGACCAACGGCATCATCGGCGGCAAGAACCTGATCCGCGTCGCCGTCGCCCGCGACCCGTCGCAGGCGGTGCCGCTCGGCGGTTCCTGGACCGGGGCGCCGGCGGATTTCCTCGGGATGACGGTGGACGTGCAGGTCACCGCGAACGGCGGGGCGGGCGCCGGCGGCGCTCCGCAAAACCCGGCGCCGGCGGCTGACGCCGCCTGATACGGCAACCAATTGCAAAGGAACGTCTGGCAGAATGGAGGGTCCGGAGCCGTTTCGGTTCCGGACCGACCGTCCCATCCGACAGACGAGGCTGCGTCACCCCGTGCTCGATCCCGATCCGACCAGTCCCGCCCCCAGCGGCGCGCCGGAAACGGAGGCCGCTCCCGTCCTGATCGCGGCCCTGCTGGCCGTCCGTGAGCCGCCCGTCGGGCCGGACGCGCCCTGCCGCGCCGTGCGGAGCCGGCTGGACGCCCAGCCCGCCCTGCCGTCACTCGCCGTGACGGCGGAGGACGGGCGCGTTCTGGGGCTGGTGGACCGTCTGGCGCTGGCGGGGGTTGCCGATCCGGAGGCTCCGGCACGGGCGGCGATGAACCCGGACCCGCTGCTGGTCGACGCGGACCTGCCGCTTTGCGAGGTCGCGCGGCGGATCATGCAGGAGAAGCCCGGCGCGCTGGCCTCCGGCTTCGTCATACTGGAGGATGGGCGGTACCTCGGCGTCGGGTCGGGGGTGGACCTGCTGGCGCGGACGGACGAGCAGATCATCCAGCGGACCCGCCAGCTCGACGAGGCCCTCCGTGCCGCGGAGCGCGCCAACCGGGCCAAGACCGCCTTCTTCGCCTGCATGAGCCACGAGATCCGCACCCCGCTGAACGCCATGATGGGCTTCGCCGAACTGCTGGAGCAGGAGGTCCTGGGGCCGATCGCCAACCCGCTCTACCGCGACTACGCGCGCGACATCGCGGAAAGCGGGCGTTACCTGATGGACCTGATCAACGACCTGCTCGACCTGTCGAAGGCCGAGGCCGGGCGGCTGGAACTGGCCGAATCCGCAGTGGACGTGTTGCGCGTCGCCGTGGGCAGCGTCCGCCTGCTGTCCGACCGTGCCGGGCGGGCCAGGGTCGGCATCGACACCGACCTGCCGCCGAAATTGCCTGCGCTGCGCGCCGACGAGCGCAAAGTGCGGCAGATGCTGCTGAACCTGCTGTCCAACGCGGTGAAGTTCACGCCGCCCGACGGTGTGGTCACTCTGAACGGTCGCATGGCGGCGGACGGGACGCTGTGCCTGTCGGTGCACGACACCGGCATCGGCATGACCGCCGACGAGCTGGAAAAGGCGCTGGAGCCCTGGGGCCAGATCGACAGCGCGCTGGGCCGCAACCACATCGGCACCGGTCTCGGCCTGCCTCTGACCAAGCGGCTGGTGGAACTGCACGGGGGCCGTCTGGACATCGACACCGCCCCCGACCGCGGCACCACCATGACGCTGGTCTTCCCGGCGGAGCGGGTGGGCG
>NZ_WHOR01000080.1:0-21521 GCF_013340925.1 Azospirillum formosense | reverse complement strand
GGTCTGAGTCCCGCGACTGCCACGCCCCGGCCCTCCCCTGCAAAACGGGGGAGGGCCGGGGTGGGGGCAAGGGCCGCGTCGATGGACCGCGGCGAGCGTTAAAACTAAATAATGATGTGGAATATGTATTTTCACACCATCTCTCGCATTTTCCGCCTTGACTGAATGCCCATCGACATTGTAGATAAATCTTCGGACGCCCAAGGGGGGCGCCCCGCGGCAATTTGATCGCCAGCTTGCGCCGCGTCACCAAACGCTAAAGCGCCACGATACCGGTCGTGGAACTCTGACAGGAGTGACCGGAATGACCATGATGACCCTCCCCTCCTCTTCCGCCGATCGGACCGGCACCGTGACGGGCCTGTGTTGCCGAATGCGCAACGCCTGCTGTCGCCGCTGACCCCAGCGCGCCGACCCGTCCAGTCCAGCATCCGATCCGCATGAAGCCCGCGCGCCGCAGCGCCGCGGGCCGAGGGAGAACGTCGCCATGAGCACCTCCAACGCTTACGCCATCGAAGTCCAGGGCCGGTCCGCCGGCATCGTCGTCGCCGGCCAGGGCGGATTCACCTTCTTCGTGTCCGACTGGTCCTTCAAGGACCTGGACCGCAAGACCTTTCGCAACGTCGGACAGGCCGAGCGCGCCGCCAAGCAGTTGGCGGCCCGGCGCTCCGGCGTGCGGCGGCGCTGATCGCGTCCGCATTTCACACACTTCCATCGCCCGACCAAGCCATTCCACACCGTGCATAGAGGACCCGCTCCGTGAAAGCCTTTCTGACGTCCATTGCCGTCGCCACCCTGCTCACCGTCTCCACTGGCGCCGGCGCCGCCGCCCTGAAGCTCGGCGTGTCCGCCGGCCCCTATGGCGAGATCCTGGAATACACGGCGAAGATCGCCGCCAAGGAGGGCCTGAAAGCGGAGGTGATCGAGTTCACCGACTGGAACATGCCCAACGCCGCGCTCCAGTCCGGCGACATCGACGCCAACAACTTCCAGCACCAGCCCTTCCTCGACAACCAGATCAAGCAGCGCGGCTACGACATCGTGCCGGTCGCCAAGAGCATCGTCGTGCCCATGGGCATCTACGCGAAGAAGGTCCAGTCGCTGGCCGACCTGAAGGAAGGGGCCAGCGTCTCCATCCCCAACGACCCGACCAACGGCGCCCGCGCGCTGTTCCTGCTGGCCAAGGCCGGGGTGATCGGGCTGAAGGACGGGGCGGGCCTGAACACCTCCATCGCCGACATCGCGTCCAACCCGAAGAAGATCAAGCTGGTGGAACTGGACGCGGCCCAGCTTCCGCGCTCTCTGGACGACGTCGACGCCTCGGTCATCACGCTGAACTACGCGGTCCTGGCCGGGCTGACCCCCAAGACCGCCCTGGTTCTGGAGGACGACCAGTCGAAATGGCACCTCGTCTGGGCCGTCCGCAAGGACCGCGCCGAGGACCCGGCGATCAAGCGCTTCATCGAGCTGTACCGCTCCGCCGAGGTACGGGACTTCATCAACACGCGCTTCAACGGCACCATCATCCCGACCTGGTGATTGCCCTCTGTCCATCCCCTCTCCCCGGCTGAAGGGGAGAGGGGCCTTTCTTTTCAGGAAGCTCCGTCATGACCGGCCCGTTCAGCCGCACCGCCTCGATCTATGACCGCGGCCTCGCCCCCGACCCCGCGAACCATGTCCCGCTCAGCCCGCTCAGCTTCCTGAAACGCGCGGCGAAGGTCTATCCGGACAAGCCGGCCATCCGCCACGGCCGCCGCACCATCACCTACGCCGAGTTCCACGACCGCGTGCGGCGCTTCGCCGGGGCGCTGCTGCGGGCCGGGGTGAGGCGCGGCGACACGGTGTCGGTGCTGGCGCCCAACGTCCCGGCGCTGCTGGAGGCCCATTACGCGGTGCCGCTGGCCGGCGCGGTCCTGAACGCGCTGAACACGCGGCTGGACGCCGCGGCCATCGCCTTCATCCTGGACCACAGCGAGACGACGCTCCTGATCGTCGACCGCGAGCTGTCGCCAGTCGCCAAGGCCGCGCTCGCCCGGACGGAGCGCCCCGTCACGGTGGTGGAGATCGCCGACGAGCAGGTGCCCGACGCCCCGTCGCTGGGTGCCGTGGAGTATGAGGACTTCCTCGCCGCCGCCGCCCCCGCCCCCTGGCGCGGGCCGGACGACGAGTGGCAGGCCATCGCGCTCAACTACACCAGCGGCACCACCGGCAATCCGAAGGGCGTCGTCTACCACCACCGCGGCGCCTATCTGAACGCGCTGGGCAACGCATTCACCCTGAACGTCCGGCCCGAGAGCGTCTTCCTGTGGACGCTGCCGATGTTCCACTGCAACGGCTGGACCTACAGCTGGGCGGTCACCGCCGCGGGCGGCACCCATGTCTGCCTGCGCCGGGTGGAGCCGGCGGCGATCTTCGACGCCATCGCCGAGCTGGGCGTCACCCATCTCTGCGGCGCGCCGATCGTGCTGAACATGCTGATCCACGCCCCGGAGACGGTCCGCCGGAGCGTGCCCCGTCCGGTGATCGTGGGAACCGGCGGCGCCGCTCCGCCGTCCGCCGTGCTGGCCGGCATGGCGGCGCTGGGCTTCGAGGTGGTGCACATGTACGGGCTGACCGAATGCTACGGCCCGGCCACCGTCTGCGCCCCGCAGGACGGCTGGGAGGATCTCGACGCCGACGGGCTGGCCCTGCAATTCGCGCGGCAGGGGGTGAACCACGTCGCGGTGGAGGACGCCACCGTGCTCGACCGCGAGAGCGGCCGGCCGGTCCCCGCCGACGCCCAGACCATCGGCGAGATCGCGCTGCGCGGCAACACGGTGATGAAGGGCTATCTGAAGAATCCCGCGGCGACCAGGGAGGCGCTGAAGGACGGCTGGTTCCGCACCGGGGACCTGGGCGTGCTGCATCCCGACGGCTATATCGAGGTCAAGGACCGCAGCAAGGACATCATCATATCCGGCGGCGAGAACATCTCGTCCCTGGAGGTGGAGGAGGCGTTGTACCGGCATCCCGCCGTTCTGGAGGCCGCCGTGGTCGCCCGCCCCGACGACCGTTGGGGCGAGAGCCCCTGCGCCTTCGTCACGGTGAAGCCCGGCGCGGCGCGCCCCTCTGAGTCCGACATAATTCAATGGTGCCGCGACCGCATTGCGCACTACAAGGTGCCCCGCACCGTCGTGTTCAGCGATCTGCCGAAGACATCGACCGGTAAAATCCAGAAGACCGTCCTGCGCGACGCCGCCCGCGATCTGGGCGCACGTCGGGAGGCCAAGAGCGTATGATAACCTTCGAACAGCTTCAGAAAACCTACCCGTCCCGCGGCACCGGCCAGCCGGTCCAGGCGCTCGCCGACATCGACCTCACCATCGGGCGCGGCGAGATCTACGGCATCATCGGGCGTTCGGGCGCCGGCAAATCCACGCTGCTGCGCACCGTGAACCTGCTGGAGAAGCCGACGTCGGGCCGCGTGCTGGTCGACGGGGTGGACGTCACCGCCCTGTCGCCGCGCGAGCTGCGCGCGGCGCGGCACAGCATCGGCATGATCTTCCAGCACTTCAACCTGCTGTCCTCGCGCACGGTGTTCGACAACGTCGCCCTGCCGCTGGAGCTGGCCGGGGTGGCGAAGGCGCAGATCCGCGAAACGGTGGAGCCGCTGCTCGACCTCGTCGGCCTCACCGACAAGCGCGACCGCTACCCGGCGGAGCTGTCGGGCGGGCAGAAGCAGCGCGTCGGCATCGCCCGCGCGCTGGCCAGCAAGCCCAAGGTGCTGCTGTCGGACGAGGCGACCTCCGCGCTGGACCCCGAGACGACGACCCAGATCCTCCACCTGCTGGCCGACATCAACAAGCGGCTGGGGCTGACCATCGTCCTCATCACCCACGAGATCGCCGTCATCAAGGAGATCTGCCACAAGGTGGCGGTGATGGAGAACGGGCGGGTCATCGAGCAGGGGCCGGTCTTCGACATCTTCGCGCACCCCAAGCACGAGACGACGACGACCTTCGTCGATCCGGTCATCAACCGCGGCATCCCGGACAGTCTGCGCGCCCGCCTGTCGGCCACGCCGGTGCCGGGGTCGAACATGGTGCTGCGCATCACCTTCACCGGCGAGCGCGCGACCTCCCCGGTGATCAGCGCGATCAGCCGCAAGCTGAACCTGGACCTGAACATCTGGCACGGCCAGATCGACGAGATCCAGGGCGCGCCCTTCGGAACGCTGGTGGTGGAGGCCATCGGCAACCCGCAGTCCATCGAGGCGGCCATCAGCCTCCTGAACGTCAACAAGCTCGGTGTCGAGGTGCTCGGTCATGCTGTCCCCGGAAATCTACGCGCTGCTGTTTAAGGCGCTTCTCGACACGCTCTACATGGTGGCGGTGTCGGGCCTTCTGGGCACGGCGCTGGGCCTTCCGCTGGGCGTGCTCCTGGCCGTCACCGGCCGGGGGGAGCTGCTGCAGAATCTCGCCTTCAACCGGATCGCCGGCGTGCTGGTGAACATGACGCGCTCCACCCCCTTCATCATCCTGGTGGTGGCGATCATCCCCTTCACCCGGCTGATCGCCGGCACCTCCATCGGCACCGCCGCGGCCATCGTGCCGCTGACGGTCGCCGCCGTGCCCTTCATCGCCCGCATCGTCGAGGGCGCCGTGCGCGAGGTGGACCGCGGCCTGATCGAGGCGGCGCAGTCCATGGGCGCCACGCCCTTCCAGATCATCCGCAAGGTCCTGCTGCCGGAGGCGATGCCCGCCATCGCGCTGGGCCTGACGCTGTCGGTGGTCAGCCTGATCGGCTATTCGGCCATGGTCGGTGCGGTCGGCGGCGGCGGGCTGGGCGACCTCGGCATCCGCTACGGCTACCAGCGCTTCCTGCCGGAGGTGATGCTGGCCGTGGTCGTCGTGCTGATCGTGCTGGTGCAGATCGTTCAATCGACGGGCGACTGGATCGCCCGCCGCGTCAACAAACGCAACCTGAAGTCCTGAGGAGTTGGAGATGTTCCGTACCCGTGTGCTCGGCGCGGCCTTTGGTCTGGTGGCCGGCATCGCGACCCTGGCGACCGCCGTCGGCGCGTCGGCCGAAGCCCTGAAGATCGGCGTCACCCCCGGCCCGCATGGCCAGATCCTGGAGAAGGTGAAGCCGCTGGCCGCCAAGGAGGGCCTCGACCTGACGGTTCTGGAGTTCTCCGACTACGTCATCCCGAACCAGGCGCTGGCCCAGGGCGACCTGAACGCCAACTCCTTCCAGCACCAGCCCTACCTGGACAACCAGGTGAAGGACCGCGGCTATGAGCTGGTCAGCGTCGCCAAGACGGTGATCTTCCCGATGGGCGTCTATTCCAAGAAGGTGAAGAGCCTCGACGAGCTGCCCGACGGCGCCAAGGTCTCCATCCCCAACGACCCGACCAACGGCGGCCGCGCGCTGCTGCTGCTCCAGGCCAAGGGGCTGCTGAAGGTGAAGGAGAGCGCCGGCCTGAAGGCCTCGCCGCTCGACATCTCCGAGAATCCGAAGAAGCTCCAGATCCTGGAGCTGGACGCCGCCCAGCTCCCGCGCTCGCTGGACGACGTGACCGTGGCGGTCATCAACACCAACTTCGCCATGGAATCCGGCCTTGACCCGAACAAGGACGCCATCGCCCGCGAAGCCAGCGAGAGCCCCTACGCCAACGTCATCGCCGTCCGCAAGGTCGACCAGGACAAGCCGTGGGTCGCCACGCTGGTGAAGGTCTACCAGAGCGACGAGGTGAAGCAGTTCATCCTCGACCGCTTCAAGGGCGCCGTGGTTCCGGCCTGGTAATCGCCGCCGGTTCCGCGAGAAAGGCCCTTCCTCCCGCCGGAGGAAGGGCCTTTTTCCTTAAAGCTTGAGCCCCGCCACACCGTCGAGAATCGCCCCGTCGGACAGCGAGCGCAGGTCCACCTTCGCCCCGAACATGCGGGCGTTGGTCAGGTCCGTGTTCGTCAGGTCGCAGCCGGACAGGTTGGCGAAGGACAGGTCGGCGCCCGCGAGATTCACCTCGCGCAGGCAGGCGCCGCGCAAGTCGGCGTAACGCAGCCGCGCGCCCGACAGGTCGGAAGCCATCGACCGCTTCTCGTCGAAATAGAGCGGGCGCAGGTTGGCCTTGCGCAGGTCGGCGTTGTTCAGTTTGGCAAGGCGCAGGTTCACGCCGCGCAGGTCGCCGTTGATCAGCTTGGCGAGGCGCAGGTCGCCCTTCTCCAGCACCGCGGCCTGAAGCTGCACGCTGGTCAGGTCCAGCCCGTACAGGGTCGCCCCGACCGCCCGCAGCATGGTCAGGCAGGTGTGGGCCAGCGACGGGGCGTGCCGCAGGTCGAAACCCGACAGGTCGAGCGCCGTTCCCTCCGCCCCGCTGGACCCGACCCAGCGGATGTGCTCGTGCAGAAGCTCGTCCAGCGGGCGCCCGAGTTCGGCGACGACGCGGCCCACCGGATCGTCGGTCAGGGCGTCCTCCAGGTCGGCGTCGGCCAGTTCCGTCATGACCATGGTGGCGCCGGTCAGCACCGCGCCGCGCAGGCAGGCGCCGCGCAGGTCCGCCCCCGACAGGTCGGCCCCTTCCAGGTTCGACCCGGTGAAGTTGGCCCCGCGCATGGTGGCGCGCACCAGCTTGCACCCGCGCATCAGCGCGTCGGTGAAGTCGGTGTGGATCGCCATGGCCCCGGACAGCCGGGCGTTGGTCAGGTTGGCGCCGGACAGGTCCGCCCCCGACGCTTCCGTCGGCTGGCCCTCCACCCGGATGACGCGCAGGCTGCCGTCGCGGTCCTTTTCCGCCAGCGAGCCGTCGCGCAGGTCGGCCTCGAACAGGTTGGCGCCGATCAGGATGGCCCCGCGCAGGCAGGCCCCGCGCAGGTCGGTCTTGATCAGGCTGGCGTTCTCCAGATTGGTCAGGCGCAGGTCGGTGGCGAACATCGACGCGCAGTCCAGCCGCGCCCCGGCCAGATTGGCGCCGCGCAGGCTGGCTCCGACGAAGTCGGCGTGGGCGAGGTCACGCCCCGTAAGGTCCAGCCCGCTCAGGTCGAAAAAGGACAACGTCGCCCGCGCCCCGCCGATGCGGGCGTTCCGGAACATCTCGTGCCGGCGCACCACCGCGTCGAGCTGGACCTGATCCAGACGGGTGAGAGGACGCTGCTGCATAGCCGTGTTCGCCTCCGATCACGGTTTCAGAATACCCTTCGCAGCCTTCACGAATGATTAATGCAACCCACAATGGGGTGCTTTTCCGGCCGGGAAAAGCGCCCTTCGACCTTCACGCCGCGGATGACTGGCTTTGCCGCACCGGCACGCGCTCGGTTCCCAAGGCGTTCAGCGCGTCGCGCAGCACGTCGGGGGTGACGGGCTTGTGCAGCAGGCGGCACCCCGCGGCCACCGCCTCGCGGATGCGTTCGGGGCCGGTGTCGCCGGTCAGGATGATGCCGGGAATGGGCCGTCCTTCCTGCTCCGCCGCGCGGGTGACGGTCTCGGCCCCGGTCAACGGTCCGGGCAGTCGGAAATCCGACAGGATCACGTCCGGACAGCGCGGCGCGGCGCGTAGCGTCGCCAGAGCCGCCGGCCCGTCCGCCGCCACCAGAACGTCGTGCCCCCAGCTTTCCAGAAGGAGTTGCATTCCGGCGCTCTGCACCGGGTCGTCCTCCACGATCAGGATCAGGCGTGCCGCCGGATTCTCCGTCTGGCCGGCGGGGGCCGGAACCGCCGCGTCGGTCCGCGATTCGCTGGCGGCCAGCGGAACCATGACGGAGAAGACCGACCCCTGGCCCGGCCGCGAGCGAACCTCCACCGCGTGGCCCAGCAGCGCGGCCTTGCGGCGCACCTTGGGCAGCCCCAACCCCAAGCCGCGGCGGCGGTCGCGCTCCGGGTTGCCCAGCTGCACGAAGTCCTCGAAGATGGCGTCCAGATGCTCCGCCGCGATGCCCGGGCCGGTGTCCCACACCTCGATGCGCAGCCATTGGCCGCGCCGCCGGCAGCCGACCACCACCCCGCCCGCCGGCGTGTAGGCGATGGCGTTGCGCAGCAGATCCCCCAGCATCCGGGTCAGCAGGGTGGCGTCGGTGCGCACCATGGCGGTGCAGCCGCGCACCCGCAAATCAAGGCGCTTGTCCGCCGCCAGCCCCCGGAACTCCGCCACCACGCCGTCCAGGACGGTGGCGATGGACACCTCGGCGATGTTCGGGCGGACCACCCCGGCGTCGAGCGTGGCGACCTCCAGAAGCGCGTGCAGCAGCTTCTCGCCACTGTCCAGCGCCTCGCCCATCTTCTCGGCGATGGACCGCTCGCGCGATTCCTTCAGCCGCTCCATCAGGAGATGGTGGAACAGGCGCAACGCCTGGAAGGGCTGGCGCAGGTCGTGGTTGGCCGCCGACAGGAAGCGGGCCTTGGCCTGATTGGCACGTTCCTTCTCGGCCAGGGCGCGGACCAGCTTCTGGTTCAGGGAGCGCAGGTCGGCGGTGCGCTCCTCCACCCGCTGCTCCAGCCGGGCGTTGGCGTCGCGCAGGGCGTCGCGCGCCGCCGCCTCGCGC
Source organism: Azospirillum formosense (assembly GCF_013340925.1). GTDB lineage: Bacteria > Pseudomonadota > Alphaproteobacteria > Azospirillales > Azospirillaceae > Azospirillum > Azospirillum formosense. The sequence goes on along the minus strand of NZ_WHOR01000080.1, from coordinate 13,008 downwards.
CGCAGGCTGGCCCAACCCAGCGCGCCGAGCCCGAACAGCGCGACGACGCTGACGCCGACCATCATGAAGCCATGCTGCAGGCGGCTGCTCCACGGCTCCAGAACGACGGCACGCGGCAGGGCCACCGCCGCCACCGCCGGAAAGTCGCGCATGCGCTTCAGGCCGATGACCACGCCTTCTCCGCCGCCCTGACCGCCAATGGTCCAGTCGCCCTCGCCGCTTTCCGCCCCCGGTACCAGCGCGGGCAGCGGGCCGATCCCGGCGCCTCCGAAGCCGGCCAGCCGCGTGCCGTCCAGGCGGAACAGGCCGGCGACGCTGTGCCGCCCGTCGCTGAAGACATCGAGAACCGTGTGCAGGCTGGAGGACGGAAGCGCCAGCAGGGCCGCGCCCTCCACGGCGCGCCCGTGCCCCAGGATGCGGCGGACCATCAGGATGGAGTCCCGCCCGTCCACCTGCCCATGCAGAAGCTCCAGCCCGCCGTCCGTGCCCTGGAGGACGCCGGCGGTGCCGCCGTCCGGTTCGATGGAGGGGCCGAACACCGTCCGGCCTTCGGCGTCCAGGATGGACAGCACGCCGAACCGGGACCCCGCCAGCGCCTCGCCCAGGGCGCCGCCCAAAGCGCTGTCGGAAAGCGATGCGAGCTCGCCTCCCCCCAGCCGGCCTCCCCCCAGCCGGTCGGCCACCCGCTCCAGAGCGGCGGCGCCGCCGTCCAGCACCGCGTCGGCGTGGCCTTCGAGAAAGGCCGCGGCCTGCCGGGTGCCGCGTTCGGCCCGGTCGAGCGTGTTGACGTAATCGACCAGCGACAGCGCCCCCCAGGCCGCGCCGCCCAGCAAGGTCATCGCCAGGACGATGGCCGTCAGGATGGCCTTCGGATGGAAACTGAGCAGGGCGTTGACCGAAAGCCGGATCATGGGCGGGGGTGTCTTGGTGAGGCGGTTCGGGAGCGGCGTCGCCGGTCCGCCGAATGCACGATGCCGCCAGGCACCGGCGAAGTCGGCGCCTGGGGCGATGACCGGAGTGTGGAGAGCGGACTCAATGGTCCGCGGATTGTCGGACAGGAAATCTCTCTTGAGCCCGAAAGGCCGGAGGGGCTTGGTCTTCACGCCTGCCGATCATTGAACCCGCCACGTCTTCAGCACAAAAAAACGGTGACGGCGTGGCACAGCGAAAGTTGTCATTTGCGTTATACCCGCTTCTTTGGCCTTTTGTCGGAAAGCTCCCGGACATCCCCCAGAAGTTTATTTGCCTTTATTGTCAGGAACCGATGATAGCACGCGATAGTAATCGGCGCGACCTGCCATGACGACTATGACCATACTCATACCGAACCCACTCTTTGGGTGAGGTGGCACGAAATGGTTCGGCCAGGAGTTGAAGCGTCGGCAAACATCGGAAATTGCGCCGATGACGGGATCACCGGGGCGGCTTGCGCGTTCCTGTGCTGCTTCATGCCGCAACGCGCCCACACTGAGGTTCAACCGTGAAGAAGCCGCCGTTCGCTCCCAAGGTTTTCCGCCAGTCCCGCATCCGGGAGGGTCTGCCCTACCCGCTCGGCGCCACATGGGACGGGCTGGGCGTCAACTTCGCGCTGTTTTCCGCCAACGCCACAAAGGTGGAGCTGTGCCTGTTCGACCAGGAGGGGCGCCGCGAGTTGGAACGGATCGAGCTGCCCGAATACACCGACGAGGTGTGGCACGGCTATCTGCCGGACGCACGGCCCGGCACCGTCTACGGCTACCGCGTGCACGGACCGTACGATCCGAAGGCGGGCCACCGCTTCAACCCGAACAAGCTGCTGCTCGACCCCTACGCCAAGCATATGGTCGGGCCGCTGCGCTGGTCGGACGCGCATTTCGGCTACCGCGTCGGCTCGCCGCGCGGCGACCTGTCCTTCGACCGGCGCGACAGCGCCCCCGGCATGCCGAAATGCGTGGTGATCGACCCGGCCTTCACCTGGGGCCACGACCGCCACCCGGCGATCCCTTGGGAGAAGTCGATCTTCTACGAGACCCACGTGCGCGGCTACACCATGCGGCACCCGGCGGTGCCGCCGCAGTACCGCGGCACCTTCGCCGGCCTCGCCCAGCAGGAGGTGGTGGAGTACATCCGCTCGCTGGGCGTCACGGCCGTGGAGCTTCTGCCGGTCCACGCCTTCGTCGACGACCGCTACCTGCTGGAAAAGGGGCTGCGCAACTACTGGGGCTACAACAGCATCTCCTTCTTCGCGCCCGACCCGCGCTACATGGCGACCGGGGCGATCCACGAGTTCAAGGAGATGGTCGCCCGCCTGCACGACGCCGGGATCGAGGTCATCCTCGACGTCGTCTACAACCACACCGCCGAAGGCAACGAGATGGGGCCGACGCTCTCCTTCAAGGGCATCGACAACGCCTCCTATTACCGGCTGGCGCCGGACCCGCGCTACTACATCAACGACACCGGCACGGGCAACACGCTGAACCTCGTGCATGCGCGCGTCCTCCAGATGGTCACCGATTCCTTGCGTTACTGGGTGACCGAGATGCATGTGGACGGCTTCCGCTTCGACCTCGCCACCATCCTGGCGCGGGAGACCTACGGCTTCGACCACAGCGGCGGCTTCCTCGACGCCTGCCGCCAGGACCCGGTGCTGTCGCGCGTCAAGCTGATCGCCGAGCCGTGGGACTGCGGCCCCGGCGGCTATCAGGTCGGCGGCTTCCCGCCGGGCTGGGCGGAGTGGAACGACAAGTTCCGCGACACCGTGCGCTCCTACTGGAAGGGCGACGAGGGCAAGCTGCCCGAACTGGCCACCCGCATGGCCGCCTCGGCGGACGTGTTCAACCGGCGGGGCCGCAAGCCCTGGGCCAGCGTCAACTTCGTCACCGCCCATGACGGCTTCACGCTGCACGACCTCGTCGCCTACAACGACAAGCACAACGACGCCAACGGCGAGGACAACCGCGACGGCCATTCGCACAACATCTCCTGGAACCACGGGGCGGAGGGACCGACCGACGATCCGGAGATCAACGCCCTGCGCTTCCGCCAGATGCGCAACCTGCTGGCCACGCTGCTGCTGTCCCAGGGCACGCCGATGATCCTGGCCGGCGACGAGTTCGCGCGCAGCCAGAACGGCAACAACAACGCCTATTGCCAGGATAACGAGATCAGTTGGATCGACTGGGAGGGCGTCAGCGACGAGGGCTGGGCGCTGACCGACTTCGTCCGCCACCTGATCGGGCTGCGGCAGAGCCACCCGCTGCTGCGGCGCGGGCGTTTCTTCACCGGCGCCTACAACCCCGACCTGGAGGTGAAGGACCTCACCTGGATCACCCCCGCCGGCGAGGAGAAGACGACCGAGCAGTGGCAGGACCCCATGGCGCGTTGCCTGGGCATGCTGCTCGACGGGCGGGCGCAGGCCACTGGTATCAAGAAGGTGGCGTCGGACGCCACGCTGCTGCTGATCATCAACGCCTACCACGACGTGGTGCCCTTCAAGCTGCCGGAGGTCGCCGGCGGCAGCCGCTGGCTGACGCTGGTGGACACCACGGAACCCGACCGGTTGGAAGTCGCCACCGCCCAGACCGGCGACGAGATCCCGGTCAACGGGCGTTCCCTGCTGCTGTTCGAACTGATGCCCGACCGCCACTCCGACATCGGACTGAAGGCCGCCGCGCGGGCCCTGCGCGCCGCCTCGGGGCCGGGCGAGCCGGTGGCGGCGATCACGCCGGACAGCATCGCGTCGGGCGCCAGCCCCGCCGAGGCGGTGCAGCAGCCGGGCGAGTGATCGCCGGGTCAGGATAAGCCATGAAGGAACGGTGCGGCAGGACGCCGCACCGTTCCCCGATCACTTTTATCTATAATTTTAGGCAAATCGACGATATTGAGAATTCGGACTGTCCGCCTCGGACCATTGCTTGTGGGCGCAACGCCGCATTGGCCGCGCTTTCCGGGGCCAGGGACAGCCGCACCGATTCCAGGGGGGGTCTGGGCATGTGTCACGGCGACTACATCCGATTCCTGGTCGCGACCGAGGCCGACCCGGCTCTGCGCGCGGCGCTGCGGCGGGCGTCGCGCGGTCTTCTGACGCTCGGCGATCTGGTGGATTTCGCCGCCGGCCATGGCTACCGCTTCACCGAGGCGGACATTCCCCTGGCCGTGGCCCGGGCCGACGGCTGCGGGTCCGACTGAAAGCGCGCGGGAGGGTCACGGCGGCGGTGCGGTGGTGCTGCAACTGCCGCGGATCGTCAGCATGATCCCGTCGTCGGATGGGAAGATGTCCTTATCGGCGTCGCGGGGAATGGGAATTTTCTGACGGCGGCAGAACAGCAGGAGAATGCCGAGCGTCTTGCTGGGCATGAAGGCGACGTCCCGCACCTTCGCGGCCCCCTGCTGCACCATGACCACCACGCCCCCGTCCGATTTCGGAACGACGGAGGCGATCAGGCCCAACGGAAGATCGGTTTGATTCGGCACCTTCTGGTACCAGCCGAAGGCTTTCTTGAGGGCCGAGTTCGTGAAGACAAGGTGACGCGTTTCGAAAATCATTCCGGACCAGTTTCAGGCCCGGCCGCCCTCCAGTTCCGGGTTCAGCCGGAACGTGATCGCACGCCCCAGTTTGGAATCCCGCAGAAGAATCTGCTTGGTTTCCAGCAGCTTGATGGCCCGGTTGACGTTGGGCCGCTGCATGCCGAGCGCATCAGCCAGTTCGGACTGGAGCACCGGCACGGGACGGTCGAAATGGAGCCGCCGGCTCAGGTAGGTGAACACACGAAGCGCCTCCAGGGTGATGTCCCGATCGGTCGAAACGGTCCTGGAGAGGAGGTCATGATGCTGCATGGCGGCCTCGGAACGCAAGTTGGCTCGGCGTCGCAGTCCGGCTGCGCAGACGCCGGGCGGATAATTTCGCCTGCTCCGCAGGTTACCCCGCATTTGTTGTCCGAATGTGTCTCGCGCGTTTCCAAATTGACACAAAGCCGCGCCATTTGCGACGTCCCGGCCGGAACCCTTTCCCCCGCGTCCCGTTCCCGGAAGGAGACACCGTCACGTGAGGAGAAGATCCATGCATCGGCTCGTGCTGCTGCGGCACGGTCAGAGCGTCTGGAACCGCTCGGATCTGTTCACCGGCTGGACCGACGTCGATCTGACCGAACAGGGGGTGGCCGAGACCCGCCATGCCGCCGGTCTGCTGAAGCAGGCCGGGTTCGATTTCGACGTGGCCTTCACCTCCGTCCTGAAGCGGGCGATCAAGACACTCGACATCGTTCTGGAGGAGATGGACCGGATGTGGCTGCCGGTGCACAAGCACTGGCGCCTGAACGAGCGCCACTACGGCGCGCTCCAGGGGCTGAACAAGACGGAGACGGCGGCCCGCCACGGCGCCGATCAGGTCTTCCTATGGCGGCGGAGTTGGGACGTCCCGCCCCCGCCGGTCGAGCCCGAGGACCCGTGCTCCGCGGTGTCGGACCGGCGCTACGCCGGGATCGGCCGTGCGAACCTTCCGCGCGGTGAGAGCCTGAAGGACACCACGGACCGGGTGATCCCCTTCTGGGAGGAGGGCATCTGCCCGGCCCTGCGGCTGGGCGCAAGGGTGCTGGTGTCCGCCCACGGCAACAGCCTGCGCGGCCTCGTCAAGCATCTCGACAAGGTGCCCGACCAGGACATCCCCCTGTTCGAGATCCCCACCAGCCGCCCCCTGGTCTACGAACTTGGCGCCGATCTGGTCCCGCTGCGCCGCTATTTCCTGACCGAAGGCGGGGCGGTGGAAGAGATCACCTGGGGCGGGCGCGACGATGTGGGGCGCAGCGGCATCGCAGCGGCGTGAACGCAACTCCGTCTATCGGAACCGCCTTACCAATTTGTGTTGGCATTCCAAGTGGCCGCGTCAATACCGAAAGAGGCGGAGCCAGACTTGTCGCCGATGGTGTACTTAGCGTTCCACTTCACGTATACCATGACGTCTTTCCCGGTTTCATTTTTGTATTGCCCTTTCGCCTTTTGATTGTTCGATACACTGCCGCCGTCTCCAAATTTTATCAGGAAGTAGCGAATCAGCAACTTTTCTAGATCGACCTCGCCAACCTTGGAAGGGGATGGCTCTGCCAGAGCAATTGTATTCGTCACTGAATTATTTGGCAACTGAAGAGGGCCTGAGGATATATTATTATGGTTGTTTCCAAACCAGCTGTTACTCACCGGGCTCTCGACAGCCATATTTCTGTCACTATTAGATGATTCCACTAGGTTAGCTTTCAACGATCTATTGGAGACGAGCACAATATTCCTATTGTCAAACTCAGGTATGCACCAAGATTTATTATCATAAATATTACCTAACCCGAAATTTATCGACGGGTGGCTGAACATCGATGGCTGGCTGAACATCGACGACTGGTTGAACATCGATGACTGGTTGAACATCGATGACTGGTTGAACATCGATGACTGGTTGATCATCGACGGCTTCCTGATTTGACAATTGGAATTACTACATTTACCGCAAGGCCTTTCCTCATAATTCTCCATATTGTGTCGACCATTAAACAATTCCAGAGATGACCTGAATATTTTTAAATCATCATTCCACACATAGACATCTCCCCAAAAAATACAGATGTTTGCTAAATCCCTTGGATCAAATCCCATCTCTGTAATAACTTCAAGTCGACCTTTAAAGCGGTCCATAATATTTTTAGAAATTCCAACGTAGCGGTTTCTGCTTCTGGCGTTCCAAATCACGTAAATACCTGACCTCTCCATCTCTTCAGGCAAAGCGGCCTCGCCGAATGTTCCGTCGCCCAAGTCGTCCGGCGCCATCCCTACGCAAGTGGTCGAATAAGAAAGATTGTAAAATATGCTCCACATTTTCTGCTCCCCACCTTCCGACTGCGCCTCCGGGTTTGGGGCCGTCATCCTTCAGAAGACGGGAATGCCGGACAGAGTGTGAAACCTGTCCGGGAAAGCAGGGAAGAGATTGCGGGCCGACGTCTACGTCCCTTCCGTCCGGCGTCCGCGGTGTCCGGCGCCGCCTTTTCCGCGCTTCCGTCCCGGCACGGGATGGTGGAATTGCGGATGCCCACCGGGTTGCGCAGTCCCGTCGCGGCGTCCGCGGCGCTCGCCCTGCCGGTCCTCCACGCGCCCGGCGTAGCAACTGTCGCAGACCCGGAAACGGTGGTTGGCCTTCAGCCGCGTGCCGCAGACCGGGCAGGCGCGGGCCAGCGAGCGTTCGGCCAGCGTGCGCTCGATGAAGGCGTTCAGCATGGCCCGGCGCTCCTGGCACAGGTCCATGTCCGGATAGGCGTCGGGGAACCGGTAGGCCAGCCAGGCGTAGGCGGTCAGCTCCTTCACCGCGCGCTCCGCCTTCTCCAGCTCCACGTCGGTGCCCACGCGGTGGTGGAAGCGCTCGGCGGCGTCGGGGGCGGAGTTGCGCATCCCCTTGCCCTGGTTGGTTGCCCACAGCGCCAGCAGGCGCAGGTTGTTCTGGTCGCGCACGTCGATGGGGCAGCGCGCCAGCATGTCGCGCACCGCCAGCGGCAGCTTCGCCCGGTCCACCGCTGCGGCGGCCTGGATGCGCTGCTCCAGGTCGGTCATGCGGAAGGTCTGGTTGGCGCGCAGCAGCTCCTGCCCCGCCGTGCGCAGCACCTTGGCGAGGCTGTCGGTGTCCAGCTCCCGCGCGATGGCCTCGACGTGGGTCAGGTTGGGGCTGATCCAGGCCCGCGGGTCCTCGGGCGGGACCGGCGGGGTGGTCAGCGCCCGGCGCACCGGGTTGATGTTCTCCCCCTCCAGCACCGCGACGCGGCCTTCCTCGTGCATGCCGAAGCGTCCCGCCCGCCCGCCGATCTGGCGGATTTCGGAGGAGTTGAGGTCGCGCTCCTCCCGCCCGTCGTACTTGCGGGTGGTCGACAGGACGACGCGGGCGACCGGCAGGTTCAGCCCCATGCCGATGGCGTCGGTCGCCACCAGCACGTCCGCCGTGCCGTCGCGGAAGCGCCGCGCCTCGGCCCGCCGTACCTCCGGCGACAGGGCGCCGTAGATTACCGCCACCGTGTGGTCGCGGGCCAGCAGCTCGCGCCGCAGTCCCATCACGTCCTTGCGCGAGAAGGCGATCACCGCGTCGCCGCGGCGGACATTTTCCAGCGGCACCCGCTCCTCCTGCACGCGCAGCGGCGACTTGCGGGTGAACTCCACGACCTCCAGCTCCTCCCCCAGCGCGGTGGCGAGGCGCTGCACGTAGGGGATGGCGTCGGCGGAGCCGGTCATCAGGATTTCCGGGGCGGCCACGCCGGCCACCGCCTGGGTCCAGGCCCAGCCGCGATCGGGGTCGCCGATCATCTGGATCTCGTCGATGACGCAGGCGCCCCAGACCTTGGACGTGTTGACCATCTCGATGGTCGAGGAGGTGAAGGAGGCGCCGGGCCGCACGTCGCGCTCCTCGCCGGTCACCAGGCTGCAGGGGCGCCCGCGCGTCTCCAGCGCTTCCTGCCCTTCCAGCGCCAGCAGGCGCAGCGGGGCGAGGTAGCAGCCGCTCTGCGCCTCGGCCAGCCGGTCCATGGCGGCGTGGGTCTTGCCGGAGTTGGTCGGGCCGACGAACAGCCGCAGCTTGCGCACCATGGCGCGGGCCGTGGCGAAGCTGTCGAGATAGACGCCGAGGCCGGAGGCGTTCTCCAGCCGCTCCCGCCGGACCTTCAGGCCGGCGCGGGCGGCGGCGGTGGAGAAAGCCTCCTCCAGCGCGTCCAGCAGGGTCTGCAGGCGCGGAATGCGCCCGCCGAAGCCGATCACCCGGCCCAGCTCGTCGGCGAAGCCCTTGGGCCGCCACGCCTCGCCGAAGCCGTTGGCGCGCTGCGCCATGGAGGCGAACCAGCCGTCCACCCGGCCGCGCGCCTTCTCGATGGCGGCGGAGGACAGGCAGGCGGCCTTGACCCGCTTGCCCAGCGCCTTCGCCTGGGGCCGGCCGAAGCCCTCCTCCGCGGTCATCAGGCCCCACAGCTCCGCCTCGATGTCGGGCAGCGGGCCGAGCGCCACGCGGAACCGCAGCTTCAGCTTCCGGTCGGTTCCGGGAACGACCACCTCATGGACGACGGCGACCGACCAGCGGGCCGGGGTGCTGTCGGCGTCCACCTCGATCCCGTCGCCGCGCACCACCGCGGCGATGGCGCGCAGCGCGTCGCGGCGGTCGAACTCGTCGGCGGTGCCCGGTTGGCGGGGGGTGGTTTCGTCGTTGCTCATGGACTGGTCTTCTTCCGTCGCCGCCCCCGGAGAGATCGGCCTGGGGATTCAAGGAACTGGTTGGGACTGGCGGTCTTGAGGGGGCTTTGCCGAACCTCGAACAGTGCCGTGCCGCGAGGCGGACGCCCACCCCCTATTCTGCACACCGGCACCCCACGGGCGTACCTATATGGTCGGAGCCATAGGATAGGGCAAGCCGATTCAGGGGTTCCCCCGGCGTGGCCGGGCTAATTCGCCTGAACTCGCCCCTCTCCCATCCCACCGCTGCGAAAAAGGGGCGGTGCCAGCCACATCATTCCCTGTTGTTCGGCGGCTGTGTCGAAAGGGGTACCCGGTAACGGTTTCACCGGCTGCCACCAATCGAAAGTGTTAGCAAGCAATATCGTCTTACTGCACCGCAAACCGTCGGGCATCATCGTTCCAGAGACAACGTAACCGTCGTCGCTTCGCAGATTTGGTTAGGAGATGTGCATGCCGACCCCTCGTGACGTCCTGGCACTGATCGAGAGAATACGGTGTATTTCTTGCGAGGACGAGCGCCATGCATTGATAAAGACATTGTCAGCCGTCGAGCGACCGACCATCCTGTCGTTCCTCAACGCTCACGGCGTGAACCTCTGCGCGGGGTCCTCCGCCGCGTGGTCGGCCTTCCGCGCCTCCGACGTCCTGTTGCGGGACGGGGTGGCGCTGGAGACGGCCCTGCCGTGGCTCGACCAGCCGGTCGGGCTGAACATGAACGGGACCGACTTCATCCCGCTTCTCCTCCGCCACCTGTCGCCCCGGCGGGTCGCCGTCTACGGCACCGCGGCGCCCTGGCTGGACGAGGGGATCGAGCGGCTGAAGGAGCGGACCCCGCACGACTATGTCGATGCCCAGCACGGGTTCCATTCCGTGGAGCATTACATCGCCCGTGCGCGGGAGATTGAGCCCGACGTCATCATCCTGGCCATGGGCATGCCCCGCCAGGAGGAGGTCGCGGTGCAGCTCAAGCGCGCGCTGGATCATAAGGTGCTGATCGTCAACGGCGGCGCCATCATCGATTTCCTCGCCGGGCGCTTCACCCGGGCCCCCGCCGCCGTCCAGCGCATCGGGCTGGAATGGGCGTTCCGGTTGGTCCAGGAGCCCCGCCGTCTGTTTCGCCGCTATTGCGTCGGCGCTTTCGGCTTCGCCCACACCGTCATGCTTATGCGCCGTGCCGCCATGCGTTCGTCCAGCGCCCCAGCACCAGCGCCCATGCATAAGGAGCTTTGAGACGTGGAAAATCTGCCCCAAGTCAATCATGGCGGCCATCACGGCGGTCCGCCGGCTCCGGTTCCGGCATGGCCCGCCGCCCCCGGCCCGTCCCGGCGCAGCGAGTTCGAATCCCAGACCCCGTCCATGGGTCCCGACTTCCGCTTCATCCTGCGCGTGCTGGGCAGCCACAAGTGGCTGATCGCGGCCATCGTGGTGGTGCTGACCGGCCTGTCGGCTCTGGGCGTCTCCACGCTCAAGGACCAGTACACCTCCGAAGCCCTTCTGCTGGTCGACAACCGGCAGGTCCGCGTCGTCCGCGAGGTCGAGCAGGTGGTGGGCGCGATCCCCACCGAGGACGCGGCGATCCTGAGCGAGATCGAGATCCTGAAGTCGCCCCAGGTGCTGAACCAGGTGGTGAACGATCTCCAGCTCGCCCAGCATCCGGAATTCAACCCGCCGGCGCAGGAGGACGAGACGCTCCCGCTCGTCGAGCGCGCGGTGGCCTACGGCCGCGGTCTCGCCGACCGCTTCTGGGACGGCGCCCCGCCGGCCCCGGTCGCCTGGCTGCTGAGCCACGGTGACGAGGTGGCGCAGGACATCCGGGCGCGCGAGGCGCACGCGGCGCTGGGCAACGACCAGATCATCGCGCGCATCCACCGCAAGCTCGACGTCGCCATCGTCGGCCGGTCGCGCGTGATCCAGGTGCGCTTCACCTCCAAGGAGCCGCAGCTCAGCCGCGACGTGGTGGACGGCATCGTCCGCCGCTACATGGAAACCCGCCAGCAGATGGACCGCGACCTGTCGACCAGCGCGATCTCCTGGCTGCAGGACCGCATCGTCCTGCTGCGCAAGGAGGTGGCCGAGGCCGACGCCAAGGTCGAGGAGGCGCGCGTCAAGGGCGGCCTGCTGAAGGGCGGCACCGGCCTGATGGCCCAGAACGAGCTTGAGCAGACCCGCCTGCGCCTGAGCGAGGCCTCGGCCATCCGCGCCCGCTCGGTCGCCCAGGCCGACACGCTGGAGCGCAACCTGAAGGCCGGCAACTGGAACGCCATCGGCGGCAGCATCGCCTCCCCGGTCGTCGCCCAGCTCCGCGCCACGGTCGCCGCCATCTCCACGGAAATGGCCCAGCTCTCCCGCCAGTACGGTCCGAAGCACCCGCGCATCGTCGAGCTGCAGGGCCGCCTGAACGAAGCCAACTCCTCGCTCCAGCAGGAAATCCGCCGCGAGATCAACGGCGTCCGCGAGGCCGCCCAGGTCGCGGTCGAGCAGGAGACGGCGCTCCGCACCATGATCACCCGCATGGAGGGCAGCTACGCCACCATGCAGGAGCAGGCCATCCCGCTGCGCACCCTGGAATCCGAGGCGACCGCCAAGCGCCAGCTTCTCGACAGCCTGCTGGGCCGTCTGGAAGAGGTCGAGGCCCAGAAGGACAGCCGCGCCTTCCCGGCCGCCGTCAAGCTGGTCTCCGCGCCGCAGGTGCCGCACGAGCCGTCGGGTCCCTTCCGCGTCCTCCTGCTGCTGGCCGGCTTCGTCGCCGCCCTCGCGCTCGCCATCTTCAGCGTCTTCGGTCTGGAGCTTCTCCAGCGCCGCATCCACACCCCGGACGCCGTGCGCCGCATCCTGGGCGTCGGCACCGTCCACATCGTGCCGCACCACAGCGACCGCGGGGCCAAGGGCCGGCTCTACAAGATCTTCCAGCGCCACCCCTTCTCGCTGTTCAGCGAATCCCTGCGCGCCCTGTTCCGCAACCACCTGTCGGATCTCGGTCCGGTCGGCGCTCTGGCGGTGACCTCGGCCCGCCCGCAGGACGGCAAGACCTCGCTGACGCTGGCCGTCGCCCAGGTCGCCAGCCAGGCCGGCCGCCGGGTGGTGGTGGTGGACACCGACTTCCGCCGCTCCCGCATGGAGGGGCTGTTCGACCTGTCCACCAAGAAGGGCCTGTCGGACTGGATCGCCGGTGACGCCACGCTGGACGAGATCGTCCACACCTCCGACGACGTGCCCTTCGCCATGGTTCCGGCGGGCAAGCTGAACCCGATGACGCTGGACCGCTTCAACGTCGACAGCCTGGTGCAGCTGATGGCCGGCCTGTCGCCCAGCTTCGATCTGGTGGTGTTCGACACCGCCCCGGCGCTGGCCGTGTCGGACGCCCGCATCGTCTGCGGCGCCGCCTCCAAGGTGCTGTTCGTCACCCGCTGGGGCCACACCACGGCGAGCGACCTCGACGCGGTGGCAGACCTGGGGCCGATCGACCACAGCAAGTTCGTCTGCGTGATGACCGACGTGAACCTGAAGAAAGCCGCCAGCAAGGGCTACCAGGGTCCGTACAACAGCTACGTCGCCACGCGGAAATACTACGGCGACCAGACCCTGCGCGCCGCGCCGTAAGCGACGTCTCCTCCCTCTCCCGTCCCGGGAGAGGGGGCCCGCGAAGCGGGCGGGTGAAGGTACCGCGAGGATCACAGCCTTATCCTCGGCGGCCCCCACCCCCCCCCCCCCCCACCCCCCCCGTCCCCCCCCCTCCCCCCCCCCGTGGGGGCTCTTAACTTTCTTCCCAATCCCTCCCCCCCT
>NZ_WHOR01000007.1:0-51438 GCF_013340925.1 Azospirillum formosense | reverse complement strand
GCTCCGCATGGGGAGGGTTGGGGCAACGCGCCGCCCCACCTAAACCGCCTCGCGCGCCAGGGCGCCCCACAGCCCGAGCAGGGCGGTCTGGGGCGGCCGGTCGGTGCGGTGGACGGCGTAGGTCCAGCCGGCGGTGCGGGCGAGCGCGTCCAAACCGTCCTGGTGGGCGCGCAGCCGCTCCAGATAGGTCTCGCGCACCGCCTCGACCCGCGGGACCAGCAGTTCCTCCTCGCCTTCGAAGCCCTCGAACTCGACGCGGCCCTCGTAGGGCAGGGTCTCCTCCGCCGGGTCGAGGATCTGCAGCAGTTGGCCGCGCACGCCGCGTCCGGTGAGCGCCGACACGGTGGCGTGGATCTCCGGCAGCGGCGACAGCAGGTCGCCCACCAGGACCACCTGGGCGTGGCGCGGCAGCGGCTCGGGCTGCGGCAGCGCGTCGGGGGAATGGGCGTTGCGCGGGTCGGTCATCTGCCCGGCCATGCGGTTCAGGGCGAACTTGCCATGGTCCGGGCGCTGGCCGGAGTTGAGCAGGCCAACCCGCTCGCCGCCGCGCACCAGCAGAACCGCGGTGGCGAGGGTCAGCAGGTCGGCGCGCTCGCGCTTGGTCGGCAGGCCGTTGACGGAGCGGTAGTCCATGGAGGGCGAGCGGTCGCGCCACAGCCAGACGGTCTGGGCGGCCTCCCACTCGTTCTCGCGCACATAGACGGGCTGGGTCTTGCCGGACTGCCGCCAGTCGATCATCTGCGGCGAGTCGCCGGGCTGGTAGCGGCGGAACTGCCAGAAGGTCTCGCCCAGCCCGACGCGGCGCCGCCCGTGCACGCCCTGCGCCACCGTGGAGGCGACGCGCTCCGCCGCGACCAGAAGCGGCGGCAGGGTGGCGGCCAGCCCCTCCGCGCGCTGCTGCGCCCGCAGGGTGGTGGCGCCGAGGGTGGGGGAGGCCATCGGCGGGTCCTTACGACAGCGGGGCGCAGAGGCGGTTGATGATGTCGTCCAGCGTGATCCCGTCCGCCCGCGCCGCGAAGTTCAGCGCCATGCGGTGCCGCAGCACGGGCTTCGCCAGGGCCACCACGTCGTCCAGCGACGGCGCCAGCCGCCCGTCCAGCACCGCGCGGGCGCGGGCGGCGAGCATCAGCGCCTGGCTGGCGCGCGGGCCGGGACCCCAGGCGACGTGGCGCTGCACCTCCGGCAGGTCGGTCGCCTCCGGACGGCCCCGACGCACGAGGTCGAGGATGCCGTCGACGACGCCCTCGCTGACCGGCACGCGGCGGACGAGCCGTTGCGCGACCTGGAGGTCGGCGGGGGAGAGCACCGTCACCGCCTGCTCGTCCAGCGAACCGGTGGTGGCGATCATCATCCGCCGCTCGGCGTCGCGGTCCGGGTAATCGACGTCGATCTGCATCAGGAAGCGGTCGAGCTGGGCTTCCGGCAGCGGGTAGGTGCCTTCCTGCTCCAGCGGGTTCTGGGTGGCCAGCACGTGGAAGGGCTGGGGCAGGGCGTGGTAGTGGCCGGCGACCGACACGCGCCGCTCCTGCATCGCCTGGAGCAGGGCGGACTGGGTGCGCGGGCTGGCGCGGTTGATCTCGTCCGCCATCAGGAGCTGGCTGAACACCGGCCCGGGAATGAAGCGGAAGGAGCGGCGGCCCTGCTCGTTCTCCTCCAGCACCTCCGATCCCAGGATGTCGGCGGGCATCAGGTCGGGCGTGCACTGGATGCGCTTCTCCGCGAGGCCGAGCACGGTGCCCAGCGTCTCGACCAGCCGCGTCTTGGCGAGGCCCGGCACGCCGATCAGCAGCACGTGGCCGCCGGCCAGGAGCGTGATCAGCGTGAGGTCGATGACCTCCTGCTGGCCGAAGATGATCCGGCCGATGCGGTCGCGGACATGGGTCAGCCGGCCGCCCAGCGCCTCGATCTCCGCCATGAGCTGATGCGGGTTCTCGCCGGCGGGAAAGTTCTGGCCCGGATTGGCCCCCGGATTGACGGCGTCGGTTGCGCTCACGTCTCTGCTCCCGTTTAAGACCATGCACTCGGTGGGCAATCATGACCGCCCGATCATGACCGCCCAATCATGACCGCTGGGGGTCGAAACGGCCATCGTGGCAAATCCGCCAGTCCGGACCTATGTGACGAGTATGGCGAAATTACGTTGCGCGGCCAGTTCCCTCTGCGCCCCTCAGGGCCGAAAAACACGAGAAGGCTAGCGATGAAGGTCGGCAATGAACGGACGAATGACAAGCGCCCAGGTGAAGAGAGCGGCGAAAGCCTGCCCTTGACCCTGAGGGAGCAGCGGTTCGACATCCGCATCGCCCGCGACGGCACCTGGTTCCATGAGGGCGACCCGATCCGGCGGATCGAACTGGTCAAGCTGTTCGCCACGGTCCTGCGGCGGGACGAGGCGGGTGACTTCTGGCTGGTCACCCCGGTCGAGCGCGGGCGGATCGTTGTCGAGGACACGCCGTTCGTCGCCGTGGAAATGGCCGCAAGCGGACATGGAGACGAACAGGTCCTGTCTTTCCGTACAAATTTAGACGAATGGGTCGAATGCGGGCCGGATCATCCGATCAGGGTCGTCCACAATCCTGAAAATGGCGAACCGACGCCCTATATCCTCATAAGAAACGGGCTCGAAGCGCGAATTCTCCGGCCGGTCTACTACGAAATGGTGGACCGGGCCGACACGCGCGGCCATGATGGTGAGGCTGAGGTGGGGGTATGGAGCAAGAAGGTCTTCTTCGCGCTGGGCAGGCTGCCTGGCGGGTGAGTCTCGATGAGATCCGCAAGCGCTTTCCGGGAAGCGCCGCCGCCGGCCTGCACCCCGTCAAGGTGCGCGGCGACCATGATCTGAATCCCGGTTTCGAGCCTTCCCAGGCTAAGCTGCGGGAGGCCGCCGTCCTGGTGCCGCTGGTCGACCGTCCGGAGGAACTGACGGTCATCTTCACCCAGCGCACCGCCAACCTGACCGCCCATGCCGGGCAGATCAGCTTCCCCGGCGGGCGGATGGAGAGCGACGACCGCGACCCGGAGGACACCGCCCTGCGCGAGACCGAAGAGGAGATCGGGCTGGCGCGCGACCATATCGAGGTGCTGGGACGGCTCGACACCTATGTGACGCGCACCGGCTTCCGGGTGACTCCGGTGGTCGGGCTGGTGCGCCCGCCCTTCCAGGTGACTCCCGACCCGACCGAGGTGGCGGAGGTGTTCGAGGTGCCGCTGGCCGCCATCCTCGACCCGACCAACCCGCAGCGCCACAGCCGCGAGTTCCAGGGAGCCCAGCGCTATTTCTACGCCTTCCCCTACCAGCAGCGCTTCATCTGGGGAGCGACGGCGGGGATGCTGGTGAATCTTTGCGATGTCCTGCGCGCCGAAGGGCTGGGGTGCGACGGCCTGGGCGACGTGCCTGCCGGCGAACCATCGTAGGGCGGGTGGCGCGGTGCTTCGGATCTTCCTGACGGTCATCCTGCCCCTGGTCCTGCCCACGGTGGGTTACGTTCTGTACGTCTTCGTCGTCGAGCGCCGCCGCCGCGAGGCGGAGGAGGCCCACACCCCGGCCCCCTGGTGGGCGACGGCGCCCTGGCCATGGCTGGTCTTCGCCGGGGTGGCGGCGATGGCGGTGACGCTGGGCTCCGTCGCCCTGACCAGCGGGGTGGCGCCGCACACGCCCTACACCCCGGCCCATGTCGAAGACGGGCGGGTGGTCGGCGGCGGGCCGTCTGGCAATTGAGCGTTCCGCGGGCTAGCCTGCCGCCATGACCATCAACGCCCGCATCGCTCCCCAGCCCTGGATGACCGCGTCCGAGACGCGCGCCGTGTTCGACGCCCTGGCCGCCGGAGGGGCGGACGCCCGCTTCGTCGGCGGCTGCGTGCGCGACGCGTGGCTGGGCCGCAAGGTCAAGGACATCGACATCGCCACCCACGCTCCGCCGGAGCGGGTGATGGAACTGCTGAAGGCCGCGGGCATCGGCGCCATCCCCACCGGGATCGACCACGGCACCATCACCGCCGTGGTCGGGAAGGCCCATTACGAGATCACCACGCTGCGCCGCGACGTCGAGACCTTCGGGCGCCACGCCCGTGTCGAGTTCACCGACGACTGGCGTGAGGACGCCGCCCGGCGCGACCTGACCATGAACGCGCTGAGCTGCACGCTGGACGGCTGCGTCTACGACCCCTTCGGCGGGTTGGCGGACATGGCCGCCGGGCGGGTGCGCTTCGTCGGCGAGCCGCGCGAGCGCATCGAGGAGGACGTGCTGCGCCTGCTGCGCTTCTTCCGCTTCCACGCCCATTACGGCCGGGGCGCACCGGACGCGGCGGCGCTGGCCGCCTGCGCGGAGATGGCCCCCCGCCTGCCCACCCTCTCGGGGGAGCGGGTCCGGGGCGAGCTGTCCCGTCTGCTGGCGGCGCCCGACCCGGCGTCGGCCTGGGATTTGATGATCCGGCTCGGCGTGATGGCCCATCTGCTGCCGGACGCCGTCCGCACCGCCCGGCTGGATGGGCTGGTCCGGCTGGAGCATGACCTGGACGAGCCGCCCGAGGCGGTGTGCCGCTTCGCCGCCGTGCTGGACACCGACCGGGCGGGGGCGCTGGCCGTGGCGCAGACCCTGCGCCTGTCCAACGCCGACCGCGACCGCCTCGCCGCCCTGACCGAGCCGCCGATATCAGTGGCGCCGTCCGACGGGCCGGTGAAGCGGCGGCAGGCGCTCTACCGGCTGGGCGACGCCGGGCTGTACCGCGACCTCGTGCTGCTGGCGGCGGTGGACGCCCCCGGCCCGATGGCGCTCGACGCGGTGAAGGCGGCGCTGGCAACCGCCGAGGATCTGCCGTCCCTGGTTCTTCCCATCGCCGGGCGCGACCTGCTGGCCATGGGGATGCCGCGCGGCCCGGCGGTGGGCGCGCTGCTGAAGCAGGTCGAGGCGTGGTGGATCGCCGAGGACTTCCGGCCGGGACGGGACGAGTGCTTGGCGGAGGCAAAAAGGCGGTTGGATAAACCCTCTCCCGCCCCGGGAGAGGGTGCCCGCGTAGCGGGCGGGTGAGGGTGCCGGCAAAGATCAACGCACTATTCTCGGCGGTACCCTCACCCTCCCGCCGCTTTGCGGCGGGTCCCTCCCTCTCCCGGGGCGGGAGAGGGGATTATAAAGGTTACGGCCACTTCACCTCGGGCGGCATGCTCATCAGGATGGCCTCGGTGTTGCCGCCGGTCTTCAGGCCGAAGGTCGTCCCGCGGTCGTAGAGCAGGTTGAACTCGACGTAGCGGCCGCGGCGGATCAACTGGTGCTCGCGCTGCTCCGGGGTCCAGGGCCGGTTCATGTGGCGGCGGACCAGGGTGGGGAAGACCTCCAGAAAGGCCAAGCCCACGTCGCGGGTGAAGGCGAAGTCGGCCTCCCAGTTCCCGGAATCCAGGTTGTCGTAGAAGATGCCGCCGACGCCGCGCGCCTCGCCCCGGTGCGGCAGGAAGAAGTAGCGGTCGCACCACTCCTTGTAACGTGCGTAGCAGGTCGGGTCGTGGCGGTCGCAGGCGCTGCGGAAGGCGGCGTGGAAGTCGGCGGTGTCCTGATCGTCGGGCACCATCGGGGTCAGGTCGGCGCCGCCGCCGAACCAGCCAAGGCTGGTCACGATGTGGCGCGTGTTCATGTGGGTGGCCGGCACCAGGGGAGAGCGCATGTGTGCGACGAGGCTGATGCCCGACGCCCAGAACCGCCCGTCCTCCGCGGCGCCGGGAATGTTGGCGCGGAATTCCGGGCTGAAGGTGCCGTGCACCGTGGAGACGTTGACCCCCACCTTCTCGAAGACGCGGCCGCGCATCACCGACATCACGCCGCCGCCGCCCTCGCCGCCGCCATGGTCGGGGCGCTGCCAGGGCTTGCGCTCGAAACGGCCCGGCGGCAGGTCGGAATGGGTGCCGGTCAGCTCGTCCTCGATCCGTTCGAACTCGGCGCAGATGCGGTCGCGCAGCTCGGCGAACCAAGCGCTGGCCTGGGCCTGACGGGCGGCTCTGATGTCCATGGCGTCGGCGGGGGAGGTGGTCATGGGCGGGCGTCCGGCATCGGTCAGGGCGAGGGGAGGGGCGAGGGGCTCGGCAATGCGGCCGTCTGCCGCAGCGCCTCACCCAACACCATCGCGGCACTCAGCGCACCATTCAGCGACCGGGCGGGCGGCATCAGGGGGATGACCAGCCGGGCGTCGGCCGCCGCATGCACCTCGTCGGGCACCCCGGCGCTCTCGCGCCCGACCATGATCCGGTCGTCCGGCGCGAAGGCGAAATCGGTGTAGGGAACGGCGCCGCGGGTGGTCAGAAGCACCAGCCGCCCGCCCTGCGGCAGCGCCCGGTAGGCCGCCCAGGAACTGTGCCGGACCAGGGAAAGCTGGTCAATGTAGTCCATGCCGGCCCGCCGCAGCTTGCGGTCGTCCAGAACGAAGCCGCAGGGCTCGATCAGGTCCAGAGGCACGCCGAGTCCCGCCGCGAGACGCATCAGAGTCCCGGCGTTCTGGGGAATGTCCGGTTCGAAGAGAACGAGGCGCATGAAATTCCCTTTTGGTTCAGCGAAGTCTAATGGTGCACCGCAAAGCGCGACAAGTTGTCCCGATGACAAAACCTTTTCAAGGCGTTGCCGCGACTGTATACCGCACCCCGGATACCCGGGAGATACAACCCCGGTCGACGCGGCGCGCACCCACCCACCCAGTGAGCGGACATGCCCGTCAAGTCGTGATAAACACTGGTCCACGTGTCTTAGGGCGCTTCGGCGCGCCGCGTATGCCTTGAGGAGATTAACGCTTATGGCTCAGACCACGCATCCGCCCGGGACGGGTGGCCACGCGGCCCCCGGCGGCGAGGGGGCTTCCCGCCGTGATTTTCTCTACCTCGCCACCGGGGCCGTGGGTGCCATTGGTGTCGCGTCGGCCGTGTGGCCGTTCATCGACAGCATGAACCCGGCCGCCGACACCCTCGCGCTGGCTTCGATCGACGTGGATCTGGCCCCGGTCCAGGAAGGCCAGGCGATCACCGTCACCTGGCGCGGCAAGCCGGTCTTTGTCCGCCACCGCACGGCGAAGGAGATCGAGGAGGCCCGCACCGTCAACCTCGGCGAGCTGCGCGACCCGGCCGCCGACGACGCCCGCGTCAAGAAGCCGGAATGGCTGATCGTCGTCGGCATCTGTACGCACTTGGGCTGCGTGCCGCTGGGCCAGAAGCCGACCGATCCGCGCGGCGACTACGACGGCTGGTTCTGCCCGTGCCACGGCTCGCACTACGACACCGCAGGGCGCATCCGCAAGGGTCCCGCCCCGGCCAACCTCGTCGTCCCGCAGTACGCTTTCACGAGCGACACCGCGGTTCGGCTCGGCTAAGCGGCCCTTAAGGTTCTGGAGACCCCAAGATGGCTCAGGCTCACGCCCCCCAGTTCAAGAATCCCGTCGTGAAGTGGATCGACAGCCGCCTGCCGATCTTCACGATGCTGGACCATGAGTACAACCAGTATCCGATGCCCCGGAACGTCAACTATCTGTGGGCGTTCGGTGCCATCGCCGGCATCATGCTGGTCATCATGATCGCCACCGGCCTCGTGCTGGCGATGCAGTATGCGGCCAACACGCACATCGCCTTCGAGTCGGTGGAGCGCATCATGCGCGACGTCAACTACGGCTGGCTGCTGCGCTACGTCCACGCCAACGGCGCGTCGATGTTCTTCATCGCCGTCTACATCCACATGTTCCGCGGTCTCTACTACGGCTCCTACAAGGCGCCCCGCGAGATCCTGTGGATCCTCGGCGTGCTGATCCTGCTGGCCATGATGGCGACCGCCTTCATGGGCTACGTGCTGCCGTGGGGCCAGATGAGCTTCTGGGGCGCCACCGTCATCACGAACCTGTTCTCGGCCTTCCCGCTGGTCGGCGACCCGATCGTGACCTGGCTGTGGGGCGGCTTCTCCGTCGACAACCCGACGCTGAACCGCTTCTTCGCGCTGCATTTCCTGCTGCCGTTCGTGCTGCTGGGCCTGGTCGTCCTCCACACCGCCGCCCTGCACGTCTCCGGCTCCAACAACCCGCTGGGCATCGACGCCAAGGGCCCGCAGGACACCGTGCCGTTCAACCCGTACGTCACGATCAAGGACGGCTTCGCGGTCGTCGTGTTCCTGATCTTCTACGCGGCCTTCGTCTTCTTCGCCCCGAACTACCTCGGCCACCCGGACAACTACATTCCGGCCAACCCGCTGGTCACGCCGGCGCACATCGTTCCGGAATGGTACTTCCTGCCGTTCTACGCGATCCTGCGCGCGATTCCGGACAAGCTGGGCGGCGTGCTTGCCATGTTCGGCGCCATCGCGGTGCTGGCGGCCCTGCCGTGGCTCGACACCTCCAAGGTACGCAGCTGCAAGTTCCGTCCGATCTACCGCCAGTTCTTCTGGATCCTGGCCATCGACGCCCTGGTTCTGGGCTACGCCGGCGCGATGCCCGCGGAAGGCGTGTGGCTGCTGGTCGCCCGCATCGGCACGGCCTACTACTTCTTCCACTTCCTGATCCTGCTGCCGCTGCTGGGCAAGCTGGAGCGTCCGCTGCCGCTCCCCGCCAGCATCTGCGAACCGGTTCTGAAGGGCGGTGGCCGCGTTGCCGCCGGCGCCCACGCCAAGCCCATGGAGAAGGCATAATGCGCTCTCTGAAGTCTGCCATCCTCTCCGCGGCCGTCGCCCTGGGCCTGGCCGGCGCCGCGCAGGCGTCGGAAGCGGTGCACATTCCCAAGCAGGAGTGGTCGCACAGCGGCGTCTTCGGCACCATCGACAAGGCCTCGGCGCAGCGCGGCTTCCAGATCTACAAGGAAGTCTGCTCGACCTGCCACTCGGCCAAGCTGGTCCCGATCCGCACGCTCGCCGGCATCGGCTTCAACGAGGACGAGCTGAAGGCGATCGCCGCCGGC
Organism: Azospirillum formosense; assembly: GCF_013340925.1. Taxonomy (GTDB): domain Bacteria; phylum Pseudomonadota; class Alphaproteobacteria; order Azospirillales; family Azospirillaceae; genus Azospirillum; species Azospirillum formosense. The sequence continues at coordinate 42,536 of NZ_WHOR01000007.1, read as the reverse complement.
TATGAGGTCCAGGCCGGTCCGAACGACGCCGGCGAGATGTTCATGCGTCCGGGCATCCCGGCCGACCGCTTCCCGTCGCCGTTCCCCAACGACAACGCCGCCCGCGCCGCCAACAACGGCGCCCTGCCGCCGGACCTGTCGCTGATGGCGAAGGCCCGCGTCGGCGGCGAGGACTATCTCTACGCCTTCCTGACCGGCTTCGAGGAGAACCCGCCGGAAGGCGTGACCCTGATGCCGGGCATGAACTACAACAAGTACTTCCCGGGCCATCAGGTGGGCATGCCCAACATCCTGATGCCGGACGGCGTGACCTACGCCGACGGCACCCCGGCGACGGTGCAGCAGCAGGCCCACGACATCAGCACCTTCCTGACCTTCATCGCCGAGCCGCACATGGATGCGCGCAAGCAGATGGGCGTGAAGGTGATCCTGTTCCTGATCGTGCTGGCCGGCCTGATGTACGCCACCAAGCGCAAGCTGTGGAGCACCCTGCACTGAGCCGTGTCCCAGCCCGGTGTGGATGATCGAGACTGGACAGGGCGCCTTCGGGCGCCCTGTTCTTTTGTGGCCGAGGCTTTTACCGACGACCCCATTTCCAGGCGAAGGTGGTGCAGATGACCGACAGTCTGATCGACGAGATCGTGGATTTCTGGTTCGACGAGGCGACGAAGCCCTACTGGTTCCGCCAGTCCGACAGCTTCGACCGGGCGGTGCGCGACACGCTGCTTCCCCATCACGAGGCGGCGGCGGCGGGCCGCTACGATCATTGGCTGGAGGATGTGGACGGCTGCCTGGCGCTCTGCGTCCTGCTGGACCAGGTGCCGCGCAACGTCTTCCGTGGTTCCCCGCGGGCCTTCGCGACCGACGGCAAGGCGCTGGCGGTGGCCCGCCATGTGGTGGAGCAGGGCTACGACCTGGAATGCACCGAGGACGAGCGCATCTTCCTCTATCTGCCGTTCGAGCATCAGGAGGACATGGACTGCCAGGATCTGTCCTGCACCCTGTTCCGGGAGCGGGTCAGCGATCCGGAGGTCGTGGATTACGCCGAACGCCACCGCAAGGTCATCGCGCGCTTCGGGCGGTTTCCCCACCGCAACGCGGTCCTCGGCCGCGAGACGACGCCGGAGGAGGCGGAGTTCCTCAAGGAGCCGGGTTCGTCCTTCTGACGGTCTCGCCCTCCGGCACCCCAGGCTCCAGCCAGCGCTTCAGGGCGGCCAGCAGTTCAGGGCGGCGGACCGGCTTGGGCACGTAATCGTTCATGCCGGCGAACACGCAACGGTCGCGGTCCTCGGCGAAGCCGTGGGCGGTGACCGCGATGATCGGCACCATGGCGCGGGGGCCGGCCATCGCCCGGATCGCCAGGGTCGCGGCGATGCCGTCCACCTCCGGCATGGCGACGTCCATCAGCACGGCGTCGTAGGGGGCCTCCGCCGCGGCGACGGAGGCGATGGCCTCCGCCCCGCCGTCCGCGGTGTCCACAGTGAAGCCGACCTTGCGCATCAGCGCCGCGGTCAGCAGCCGGTTGGTCGGGCTGTCGTCAACCACCAGCAGACGTCCGCCGCGGGCCAGGGCCCAGGCGACCAGGCGCTCCTCCCCGGACGGTGGCGGCGTGCCCAGGGAAACCGGCGAACTGGGTGGCGCCGGCTCGGTGTGGGACGTGTCTAGCGGCTGTCGGTGCAGAATGATGTGGTTCACGACGAGCCTTTGGCATTTTGCAAATCAATTTGCGCCGAACCGCCGCAGACTCCCGGTTTCCCGTGGGGGTAGGATGGCTCGCCGGCCCACATCAAGCAAAGGGTGGGCCAATTGGTTACGAGATCGAACTTTTCCCGCCGCCCGCAATGGACGGAATGCGGGAACGCCAGCGTGGAGAGGACCTATGGGATTGGTTGATCGGCTCTGGGTGGCCTTCGCGGCCCTGAACGGCGCCGTCGCGGTGGGGGCTGGGGCTTATGCCAGCCACGGACTGGCCGGCGACCCGCGCGGGCAGGAGCTGTTCCGGCTGGCCGGGCAATACCAGATGTGGCACGCGCTGGCCCTGGTCGCCCTGGTCGCGCTGCTGCGCACCGCCGACGGCCCGGCGCGCCTGGCGCTGCGCCTGTCGGGTTGGTTGTTCGTGGCGGGGATTGTGCTCTTCAGCGGGACGCTTTACGCGACCGCCGCCAGCGGCCCGCTGCCCTTCGCCATGACCGCTCCGACCGGCGGCAGCGCCTTCATTCTGGGCTGGCTGGTGCTGGCCCTGGCGGTTCTTCTGTTCGGGCGGCGCTTCTTCGGGCCAGGCTGAAACGGGAAGGGCTGAAACGGGAAGGGCGGCGCTCAGGCCGAAGCGCTGCTCGTTTCCTCGGCGGAGGTTGGCGACCCCTCGTCCGTCTTGCGGGCGACAGGCGCGCAGAACAGCTCATGGAGGGTCGCCATGATGGTCTGCGCCTCGTGCCCGTTCAGCGAGTAATAGATGTTCTGGGCGGCGCGGCGCGTCCGCACCAGCTTGTCGCGACGCAGGCGGGCCAGATGCTGGGACAGCGCCGACTGGCTGAGGTCGACCAGTTCCTCCAACTCGCCGACCGACTTCTCGCCCTCGGTCAGGTAGCACAGGATGAGGAGGCGGCGCTCGTTGCTCATGGCCTTGAGCAGCGTGCTGGCCCGCCGTGCGTTGCTCTGCAGATCGGCAATGTTCATGAAACGACCGTTTCTGTCGACGCCAAGCAACAGCGAACCGTTGCGCCCAACCCTTGCGCCGCAGCACCGCCGTTTATCGTTCGTGTTCAATCATATGGAAGAGTGTACCGCGCTGTCTACCCGTGGATGTCCCGTAGTCGAAAGAATGTTCCCCAGGCCGCGAAATCACCGTTCAACGGGTTGAGGGCCGCGCGCCGCCGTTCTAGACTCACCGTCTGGACGTGTTGCGGCGGTGCCCGAAGGAGTGCAAGGAACGATGGCCGACCAGACGCTCGACGCCAAGGGTCTGCAATGCCCGCTGCCGGTGCTGCGCGCGCGCAAGGCGCTGAAGACGGTGCCGCCCGGATCGACGCTGACCGTCGAGGCGACCGACCCCAGCGCGCCCAAGGATTTCGCCGCCTTTTGCGAAGCCACCGGCAACCGGCTGGCCGCAAGCGTGGAGGAGGGGGGCGTCTACCGCTTCGTGATCGAGCGCTGCGCCTGACGGAGTCGCGAAACAGGGTGGCCTGCACGTTCGCCGCGCAAAAGGGGTGGAGGCGGCGGTTGGGGGATGTGACGATAAGCCCTGCAATCATCCTGTACTTTCATTAGCGATCCAGGAAGAATGGGCGCAGGGAAATGCCTCGAACACGAACGAAAAAGACAGAAAAGCATGTTCACCACCCTGTTCACCCACGCCGCCTGCCTGGACCACGACACAGGGCTGGGCCATCCGGAATGCGCCGACCGGCTTCGTGCGGTGCTGGCGGCCCTTGAGACCGAAGAATTCTACATGCTGGAGCGGCAGGAGGCGCCGCTCGCCACCCTCGAGCAGCTCTCGCGGGCGCACCCGCGGGAGCATATCGAGCGCATCCTGGCCCTGGTGCCCGAGCAGGAGCACGCCGGCATCGACGCCGACACGGTGATCTCCCCCGGTTCGGGCGAGGCCGCGCTGCGCGCCGCCGGCGCGGTGGTCGCGGCGGTGGACGCGGTGGCGTCGGGCCATTCGCGCAACGCTTTCTGCGCCGTGCGCCCGCCGGGGCATCATGCCGAGCATGAAAAGGCCATGGGCTTCTGTCTGTTCAACAACGCCGCGGTCGGTGCCTACCACGCGCGGGCGGCGCACGGGCTGCAGCGGGTGGCGGTGATGGACTTCGACGTCCACCACGGCAACGGCACGCAGGACATTTTCCAGCGGGACCCGGACCTGCTCTATTGCTCCACCCACCAGTCGCCGCTCTATCCGGGCACGGGCGACGCGGGGGAGAAGGGCGATTACGGCAACTGCGTCAACGCGCCGCTCGCCGCCATGTCCGGTTCGCCGGAGTTCCGGCACGCGATGACCCACATCATCCTGCCGGCCATCGACCATTTCAAACCGGACCTGCTGATCATCTCCGCCGGGTTCGACGCCCATTCGCGTGATCCTCTGGCCGGGCTCCACCTGACCGACGACGACTTCGCCTGGGCCACGCGCAAGCTGGGCGATCTGGCCCGCACCCACTGCGGCGCCCGCGTCGTGTCCGTGCTGGAGGGCGGCTACAATCTGCGTGCCCTGGCGTCGGCCACCGCGGCGCATGTGCGCGAATTGATGTATTGCTGAGCTTTCCGATTCTTCCGGCCGATTCTTCCGGCTAGGCCCGTGGTGGGAGTGTGATACGCCCGCCGCGGGCCTTGCGCATTTGGGGGCTGAGCCATAATTTCGGTTTTCGGTCCCATCGCGGGCACCCCATCGTATGGATCATTGGCCGGATGGATCATGGCTGACCTCGCTCACATTCCCCCCGACATCGCCGCCCTCAGCTTCGAGGACGCGCTGGCCGAGCTTGAGCGCATCGTGCGCCAGCTCGAAGACGGGCGCGGCAAGCTCGACGACGCAATCTCCTCCTACGAGCGCGGCACCGCGCTGAAGCGGCATTGCGAGGCCAAGCTGCGGGAGGCCCAGGCCAAGATCGACCGCATCACCGTTGCCGCCGACGGCACCCTCGGCACCGAACCCGCCCGGATCGACTGACGTGCAGACCGACCTCAAGACAGCCATGGCCGACATGGCGGCGGATGTGGAGCGTGCGATCCTGCACCTTCTGCCGACCACCGACCTCCCCGAATCGCGCGTGCTGGAGGCGATGCGCTACGGCTGCCTGAATGGCGGCAAGCGGCTGCGTCCCTTCCTGGTCTGCCAGTCCGCCGCCCTGTTCGGCGTCAACCCGGACTGCGCGCTGCGCGTCGCCGTGGCCGTGGAGTTCGTCCACAGCTACTCGCTGGTCCACGACGACCTGCCGGCGATGGACGACGGCGACCTGCGCCGCGGCCAGCCGACCGTGCACCGCAAGTTCGACGAGGCCACCGCGATCCTGGCCGGCGACGGGCTGCTGACCTACGCCTTCGAGGTGCTGGCCGATCCGGCCACCCACGAGGACCCGAACGTGCGCTGCCAGCTGGTGGCGGCGCTGGCCAAGGCCGCCGGGCCGCACGGCATGGTCGGCGGCCAGATGCTCGACCTGATCGCCGAGCATGAGACCTTCGACCTCGGCACGACGACACGGCTCCAGCGCATGAAGACCGGCGACATGATCGCCTTCTCCTGCGAGGCCGGCGGCATCCTGGGCAAGGCCCCGCCGCCGCAGCGCCTCGCGCTGCGCGCCTACGCCCACGATCTCGGGCTGGCCTTCCAGATCGTCGACGACCTGCTGGACGTGGAAGGCACGGAGGCGGAGACCGGCAAGTCGGTCGGGCGCGACGCGGAGGCCGGAAAATCGACCTTCGTGTCCATCCTCGGGCGGGACCGCGCCCGCTCGCAGGCCGCGATGCTGGCTGTCCAGGCCAAGGCGCACCTGGAGATCTTCGACGGGCGCGCCGATATCCTCAAAGCGGTCGCCGACTTCGTCGTCGCGCGGCGGACCTGAACGGAGGACGTTTCCAACGTGACCCCCAACGACAAGACGCCGCTTCTCGACCTCGTCCACACCCCCGCCGATCTGCGGGCGCTCAAGCCCGAACAACTCCGGCAGGTGGCCGACGAGTTGCGAACGGAGACCATCAGCGCGGTGTCGGTGACCGGCGGGCATCTGGGCGCCGGGCTGGGGGTGGTCGAACTGACCGTCGCCCTGCATTACGTGTTCCAGACTCCGGCCGACCGGCTGATCTGGGACGTCGGGCACCAGTGTTACCCGCACAAGATCCTGACCGGCCGCCGCGACCGCATCCGCACGCTGCGCACCGGCGGCGGGCTGTCGGGCTTCACCAACCGGTCGGAGAGCGAATACGACCCGTTCGGCGCCGGCCACAGCTCCACCTCCATCTCGGCGGGGCTGGGCATGGCGGTGGCGCGCGACCAGCTGGGCCGCGACAACCATGTGGTCGCCGTGATCGGCGACGGCGCCATGAGCGCCGGCATGGCCTATGAGGCGATGAACAACGCCGGGTCGGCGAACAGCAAGCTGATCGTCATCCTGAACGACAACGACATGTCCATCGCCCCGCCGGTCGGCGCGATGAGCGCGTACCTGTCGCGGCTGATTTCGTCGAAGCCCTATCTCAGCCTGCGCCATCTGGCCAAGGACATCGCGGAGCAGCTGCCGCGTCCGCTGCGCACGGCGGCGCGGCGGGCGGAAGAGTACGCCCGCGGCATGGTCACCGGCGGCACGCTGTTCGAGGAGATGGGCTTCTACTACATCGGGCCGATCGACGGGCACAATCTGGACCATCTGCTGCCGGTCCTGCAGAACGTGCGCGACGCCGAGGACGACAAGCCGGTCCTGATCCACGTCGTCACCAAGAAGGGCAAGGGCTACGGCCCCGCCGAGGCCTCGGCCGACAAGCTGCACGCGGTCGCCAAGTTCGACGTCGTGACCGGCGCCCAGTCCAAGCCCAAGTCCAACGCCCCGACCTACACCCGCGTCTTCGCCAACGCCCTGATCGCCGAGGCCGAGCGCGACTCCCGGGTCCTCGGCATCACCGCGGCCATGCCGTCGGGCACCGGGCTCGACCTGTTCGGCCAGCGCTTCCCCGACCGCTGCTTCGACGTCGGCATCGCCGAGCAGCATGCCGTGACCTTCGCCGCCGGGCTGGCGACCGAGGGCTTCAAGCCCTTCTGCGCGATCTACTCGACCTTCCTGCAGCGCGCCTACGACCAGGTGGTGCACGACGTGGTGCTGCAGCGCCTGCCGGTGCGCTTCGCGCTCGACCGCGCCGGTCTGGTCGGGGCGGATGGGGCGACCCACGCCGGGGCCTTCGACGTCGCCTATCTCGGCTGTCTGCCCGACATCGTGCTGATGGCGGCGGCGGACGAGCTGGAGCTGATGCACATGGTGGCGACCAGCGCCGCCATCGACGACCGCGCCTCGGCGCTGCGCTACCCGCGCGGCGAGGGGGTGGGGCTGGAGCTGCCGGAGCGTGGCGAGGTGCTGCCCATCGGCAAGGGGCGCATCCTCCAGGAAGGCACCAAGGTGGCGATCCTCAGCTACGGCACGCGTCTGGCCGAGGCGCGCAAGGCGGCGGCGGAGCTGGGCGCGCGGGGCCTGTCGACGACGGTGGCCGACGCGCGCTTCGCCAAGCCGCTGGACGAGGAGCTGGTGCGCCGTCTGGCGCTGGAGCACGAGGTGCTGATCACCATCGAGGAGGGCTCGGTCGGAGGTTTCGGCAGCTTCGTGCTGCAGCATCTGGCGATGACCGGGCTGCTGGACGGCGGCCTGAAGATCCGCCCGATGGTCCTGCCCGACCGTTTCCTCGACCATGACAGCCCAGCCAAGCAATATGAGGAAGCCGGGCTGACCGCCCGCCACATCGTCGCCACCGCCTTGCAGGCGCTGGGGATCGAGGCGGCGGCGGTGCGAGCCTGAATCCGGAAGGAAAGCGTCACCGATTCGACCCTGGTCGAAGGAGCTAATGCCATTAGCCTAAGGTCGGGCGGGGCGCTTTCTCTGGTGCGGCTGGGATCGCTGTCTTACAATTCGAAAACAATAGATAATTAACGTATCGGCCGGGACTGGATGTTGTCGAACATGCCTCAGGTGTTTGCAGCGGGCGCTGGGCGCGCATCCGACGAAAACAGAGCTTCGGCTCAGGATGGTCCGGAGATGTTCCGGTCCATCGTTGAAACGTCGCCGATGCCCACCGCCGTGATCGACGGCGCATCCTTCCGTTGTCTTTACGCCAACGCGACCATGCGCGCCCTGGGCTTGGAAGCGGGTCATCCCTTGGCGGACCGATTCCCGGAGGTTTCCGCCGATCGGATCGCCGAGGCGCTGAGCAGAGCCGAGGGCACCCGCCTGCGAATCAGCGGACCGGAAGAGGTGTCCTGGAACCTGGAGTTGGCCGCGCTCGACGGCGGTCCGACGCTGCTGGTCACCCTGCGTCCCGCCGAATCCGAATCGACCGAGACCGCCCACCATCACGCGCGTGAGGTCAGCCACCGGGTCAAGAACACGCTCCAACTGGTGTCCAGCCTTCTGACGCTCCAGACCCTGTCGGCCAAGGACCCGGACATGCGCCGCGCTTTTCAGGAGGCGTGCAGCCGCATCGGCACGGTGACCCAGGCGCATCAGCGCGTCCACGCCGCCGCCCGTGGCAGCCTCGTCGATTTCGGGGCCTATCTGAGCGATGCCTGCCGGGAGATGGAAAGCCATTTCGCGGTCGGTGGGCCGGAACGGCGCATCGCCGTGACGGTTGAGCAGGCGATGTTGCCGGTGGATTCGGTGATTCCGCTCGCGCTCATCGTCAACGAACTGGTCGGCAACGCCACCAAATACGCCTACGCGGCCGGCAGTCCGGGAGACATCGAGGTCAGCCTCGTGCCGCAGGAGGGTGGCCGCCGCCTGACCGTCGCCGATCACGGGCGCGGTCTGCCGCAGGGATTCGAGGTGGCGCGCGCCGACTCGCTGGGCATGAAGGTGGCGCGGGCCTTCGCCGGCCAGTTGAAGGGCAAACTGCGCGCGGAGCCGAACGTCCCCGGTGCGCGCTTCGTCCTGGACCTGCCTTTCTGACCGTCCTTCGCTTGTGATGGTCCATCGCCTCTTGCCGAACGCCGCATCCTGCGCCATGCATCCACCCTCTTCGATGGGGGAGTTCTGAGATGGCGCGTGTGCGTGCGGATGTGGCGCTGGTGGAGCGCGGGCTGGCCGAAAGCCGCGCCAAGGCGCAGGCGCTGATCCTGGCCGGGCTGGTCTATTCCGACACCAAGCGCATCGACAAGGCCGGCGATCCGATCGCCGAGGACGCACCGCTGTCGGTGAAGGGGCAGGACCATCCCTGGGTGTCGCGCGGCGGGCTGAAGCTGGTCAAGGGACTGGACGCCTTCGGCATCGACCCCACCGGCCTGACCGCCGTCGACGTGGGTGCCTCGACCGGCGGCTTCACCGACGTGCTTCTGACCCGCGGTGCCGCCAAGGTCTACGCGGTGGACGTCGGGCACGGGCAATTGGCCTGGAAGCTGCGCAACGACCCGCGCGTGGTGGTGCTGGAGAAGACCAACGCCCGCCACCTGACCAGCGCCGAGATTCCCGATCCCGTGGACATCGTGGTGTGCGACGCCAGCTTCATCGGGCTGGAGGTTGTGCTGCCGGCGGCGCTCGCCCTGGCCGTGCCGGGCGGGCGGCTCGTCGCCCTCATCAAGCCGCAGTTCGAGGTCGGCAAGGGCCGCGTCGGCAAGGGCGGGGTGGTGCGCGAACCGGAACTGCACCAGGAGGTCTGCGACCGCATCCGCGAATGGCTCGACGCCTTGCCGGGTTGGCGCGTGCTGGACATCACCGAAAGCCCGATCACCGGCCCCGAGGGAAACAAGGAGTTCCTGATCGGGGCGGTGAAAGACCTCCCGGTGGAACCATAAATTTTTGCGGGAACATCCGTGAACCGCACTTCCGAGATTTGCAGGGAGCCTACTCCGCCGCAGCGTCGCCGGGCTCGTTCCCCCCGCTCCATTCCCGAATGAGGCCGTACGCCACGGCGAGCAGCGTCGGGCCGAGAAAGATGCCGATCAGGCCGAAAGCGACGAGACCGCCGATGATGCCCAGGAAAATGATGATGAAGGGAAGATCGCTGCTTCGGCCGATCAGGATCGGGCGCAGGACGTTGTCGAGGCTGCCGACCAGAACACCGACCCAGGCCACCAGAAAGATCGCCATGGCGGTGCGACCCTGGCTGGCCAGCCAGATCGCGGCGGGCAACCAGATCAACACTGGCCCCATCGGCACCAGCGTCAGAAAGAAGGTGACGAAGCCAAGGAACAGGACGCCGGGAATTCCTGCAATCCAATAGCCCACGGTGGCGGCGATGGCTTGCACCAGAGCGGTGCCGAGCACGCCATGGACGACCCCGTTGATCGTTTCGGCGGCAACGTCGAGGGACTGCCGTGCGCGGGCACCGGCGATCCGTCCCACGACGCTGCGCAGCCGGCGCACGGCGGTGCGGCCGTCCCGATAGAGGAAGAAGGCGATCAGGACGCTCAGCGCGATCAGCGACGTCCCTGAGAGAAGATGCCCGCCGCTCTCCAGCACCCAGTCGCGGATCTGGCCGGAATAGGGCTGGAGCGTCATGCGAAGATTGGATTCGCCGCTCACCAGCACGCTCCAGATCCCCTGCAACTGGTCCCCGAGGATCGGGAGGCTGACCAGCCAGTCCGGCAGCGGTGGAAGTCCCCGGTCCATGGCCGCATGAACCGCCTCGAAGACCCGGACAACACTTTCCGACAGTTTCATTCCGAGCGCCGCGAGGGGGCCGACGAGAATCGCCATGACCATCAGCGTCATGATCGCCGCCGCCAGCGTTGTGCGGCCGCCGAGCGCGCGTTCGATCCGCCGGTGCAGCGGCCAGGTGCTGAAGGACAGGATGACGGCCCAGAGGATCGCCGGGATGAAGGGGCGCAGCACGACGAAGCAACCGATCAGCAGGATCAGCATCATCGACAGGACGAGCGCCTTGCGGACGTAGCTCATCTCGTACCGCTCCGGGAATTCCGAGGCGTCGGCGTGCGGCATGAGCCGGTCGTGAACGAAGTCCGCCATGGTTCGTGATCCCTTCAGGGCGCGATGGTCCAAACATCCTTGTCGATCTTGCAGACGTTCATCGGGTGGGGATGCCTCGGCTCCCGCATGACGTTGAACCGGTCATGACGGCCGGAAGGCTGGCGCACCCTCACACGCGCTGTTCGTGGACGGCTCTGTCGGCGTAGGCTTCCTTCGCGTTGCCGAGGAAGCCGTCCGCCGTGGTCGTTGCAAAGACATGCATGAGACGGGCGACCACACCGGTCCAGCCGGTCTGGTGACTGGCCCCCATGCCGGCGCCGATGTCGCCGTGAAAATACTCGTAGAAGAGGATGTGATCCTTCCAGTGCTGGTCCTGCTGGAACGTCCGGGCGCCGCCGAACACCGGACGATTGCCGTGTTCGTCGTGCAGGAAGATGCTCTCCAGGCGCCGCGATATGTCCCGGGCGACCTCATAGAGGTTCATCATGCTCCCCGACCCGGTCGGGCATTCGATGAGGAAGTCGTTCCCGAAATAGGCGTAGTATTGGAGCAGCCCGCGAACGATCAGCGCGTTGATCGGCATCCAGATCGGCCCGCGCCAGTTCGAATTGCCGCCGAACATGCCGCTGTCGGACTCCGCCGGCAGGTAGGGAACGCGGAATTCCTGGCCTCCCACGACGAAGACGTAGGGGTGGTCGGAGTGATGCCGGGACATCGACCGGATGCCGTAGGGGCTGAGGAATTCCCGCTCGTCCAACATGCGCGTCAGAACCCGGCGCAGCCGGCCTTCGTTCAGGATGGCGCCAAGCCGGCGCCCGTCGAACCCGACCTGTCGCGGGTCGTGCATGGCGCCCACCAACTCCGGGCGATCGGCCAGGAAGGACTGGAAACGCGCGGCGATGTCCGGGTGCTTGGCCAGGACCTCGCCGTCGAAGACGCAAACGGCGCACAGCGGCAGCAGGCCCACCAGGGATCGGACCTTCAGGCGCTCCGCCCGTCCGTCCGGCAGCCGCAACACGTCGTAGAAGAAGCCGTCCTCCTCGTCCCACATGCCGGTGTCGTCGCCGATGCGGGTCATCGCCGAGGCGATCCACAGGAAATGTTCCGCGAACTTGACGGCCATGTCGGCGTGGAGCGGGTCGGTCTTCGTCAGTTCCGCCGCGATCTCCAGCATGTTCAGGGAGAACAGCGCCATCCAGGCCGTGCCGTCCGCCTGCTCCAGACAGCCGCCGGTCGGCAACGGCGCGCTGCGGTCGAACACGCCGATGTTGTCGAGCCCGAGGAAGCCGCCTTCGAAGACGTTCCTTCCCTCGCGGTCCTTTCGGTTGACCCACCAGGTGAAGTTCAGCAGCAGCTTGTGGAAGGTCTGCTCGAGCCAGCGGCGATCCGTCTCGTCGTTCCGCGGCTTCAGCAGCCGGTAGGTGAAGATGGTCGCCCAGGCGTGCACCGGCGGGTTCACATCACCGAAATTCCACTCGTAGGCGGGAATTTGCCCGTTGGGGTGCAGGTAGCGTTCGCGCAGCATCAGCTCCAACTGCTGCTTGCCGAAGTCGGGATCGACCAGCGTCAGGGCGAGCACGTGGAAGGCCAGATCCCAGGCCGCGTACCAGGGGTATTCCCACTTGTCCGGCATCGACACGATGTCGGCGTTGTGCATGTGGTGCCACTGGCTGTTGCGCGGGCCGATCCGGCGGGCCGCCGCGAACGGGTTCGCTCCGTGCTGCTTCAGCCAGGTGCCGACGTCGTATTCGTAATACTGCTTGCTCCACAACATGCCCGCCAGGGCCTGACGGAACACCAGGGACTCGTCCGCGGTGAACGACGGCGGGGTGAGGAACGCGTAGAACGCGTCGGCCTCCCGGCGGCGGGCGTCGAACAGGTCGGTGAAGGCGGTGCCGAAGACATCGTCGCCCGCGGATTCTCCGCCGGGCGTCATCCCACCGGCCGTACCGTCCGCGTCCAGGCGCAGGCGGATGGTTCGACTCTCGCCGGGGGCGAGGGTCAGCCGATAGTGGGCGGCGGCCTTGGTGCCGGACTTGTCCGGGTTCACCGCTTCCGCCAGCCCGCGCACGACGCAGGCGTCGATCCCGTCCTTGACGTAGGGGGTGCGGTTCGGGACTCCAAACAGGCGCTGGCGGTTGGTCTCGTTTTCGGTGAACAGCAGCGCTGGACCACCGTCGCAATGCAGCGCCTTTTCTCCCTCCTCGGGATCGAGGGCGGCGATGCGGCGGCCCGCTACGGCTTCGCGAAGCGTGGGCTTGCGCGCGGTGTCCTCGGAACCGTCGTCTTGTGACCACTGGTTGCGCCACCACAGCGTCGGCAGGACGTGCAGGTCCGCCGCCTCCGGCCCACGGTTGTGCACGGTGATCTCGATCAGAATTCGCTTGGGAGACGCCTTGGCGTATTCCACAAAGACGTCGAAATAACGATTCTGGTCGAACACCCCGGTGTCGAGCAATTCGTATTCCAGGTCCTGCCGGTTCCGCCGGCGGCTCGTCTCGACCAGATCGTTGTAGGGAAAGGCCGCCTGCGGATACTTGTAGAGATACTTCATGTAGGAGTGGGTCGGCGTGCTGTCGAGGTAGTAATAGTATTCCTTCACATCCTCGCCGTGGTTGCTTTCGCCGTTGGTCAGACCGAACAGCCGCTCCTTGAGGATGGCGTCGCGCCCGTTCCACAGCGCCAGCGCGAAGCAGAGCCGCTGGCGGTCGTCGGAGATGCCGGCCAAGCCGTCCTCCCCCCACCGGTAGGCGCGCGAACGGGCGTGGTCATGCGGGAAGTGGTTCCAGGCATCGCCGTGTTCGCTGTAGTCCTCGCGCACGGTGCCCCATTGCCGCTCGCTGAGATAGGGCCCCCACGTCTTCCAGGGGACGCCCTGTTCGCGCGCCTGGTCGAGCCGCACCTGCTCGGCGGTCCGACCGCCTTCCAGCCGTTCAGCCCGGTCCGGCATGTTCCCCTCCCTCGCTGGATCGTTCGTTGATGCTCCCGCTCATCGGGTGCCGACGGTGATGCCCGCGGAGGCGCGCCGCGTGAGGGAGTGGATCGGCGGGTGGTCACACACCGCTCGTCACGCCCTTGGTCGGCGCCGGGCCCGGCGGGTGGACGGATTCGTCGTACCGGGGCTTGGCGCGCTCCTCCGCCGCCGGTTCCCGGATCCGGAACCAGGCGACATACAGCGCCGGCAGGAAGAGCAGCGTCAGCAGGGTCGCCACGATCAGGCCGCCGATGATCGCGTAGGCCATGGGGCCCCAGAAGACCTCCGGGGCGATGGGGATCATGCCCAGGCTGGCCGCCGCCGCCGTCAGCAGGATCGGCCGCACGCGGTGCATGGTGGCGTTGATGACGGCGTCCCAGGGATGCTCCCCGGCTTCCAGATGCTCGTCGATCTGGGCGATCATGATGACCGAGTTGCGGACGATCATGCCGATCAGCGCGACCACGCCCAGGATGGCGACGAAGCCCAGCGGCGTGCCGGTCGGCAGCAGCGCCGCGACGACGCCGATCAGGCCGAGCGGCGCCACGCTGATGACCAGGAACAGCTTCTGGAAGCTTTGCAACTGGACCATGAGGATGGTCAGCATGATGAAGACCATGATCGGAAAGACGGCGGTGATCGAGGCCATGCCCTTGGCGCTGTTCTCCACCGTGCCGCCCGCTTCGATGGAGTAGCCGGGCGGCAGGCTGCGCCGCAACTCGTCCACCGCCGGGGCCAATTGCTGCACCACCGTCGCGGCCTGGAGCGGGGGGACCAGATCGGCCTGGACGGTGATGGTCGGCAGGCGCGACCGCCGCCAGACCACCGGCTGCTCCAGGTCGTAGCGCATGGTCGCGACCTCGCCCAGCGGCACGGTGCGGCCGTCCGGAATGGCGATCTGGAGATTGCGCAGCGTCTCGATGGAGCTGCGCTCCGCGTTGGTCGCCTGGGCCACCACGTCGATCAGGTAGATGTCGTCGCGCACCTGGGTGAAGGCCGCACCCGACACCGTGGCGTTCAGCGCCTGGTTGAGCGACTTGGAGCTGATCCCCAGCAGGCGGGCCTTGTCCTGGTCCACATCGACCCGCACCACCTTCGACGGCTCGTTCCAGTCGTAGTTGACCAGCAACGTGTAGGGGTTTGTGCCGATGGTGTCGGCCATCCGGGCGGCGATGGCCCGCACCTCGCCCACGTCGGGTCCGGAGACGCGGTACTGGATCGGCCAGCCGACCGGCGGCCCCATCTCCAGCGGGCTGACCCGCGTGTTCAGGTCGGAGAAATCCTCGTTCAGCACCTTCTCCAGCCGGGCGCGGACGGCCTCGCGGACCTTGTAGCCCTTGGTCACCACCACCGCCTGCGCGAAGTAGTCGTTGGCCAGCTGCACGTCGAGCGGCAGGTAGAAGCGCACCGCACCCTGGCCGATGTAGAAGCTCCACCGCTCGACATCCGGGTCGGCCGCCAGCACCTTCTCGAAGCGATTCACCACCTCCTCGGTCGACCGGATCGAGGCCGTCTGCGGCAGGGTCAGATTGACCAGCAGTTCCGGACGGTCGGAGGCGGGGAAGAACTGCTGCTGGACGAAGCGCAGGCCGAAGACCGACAGGCTGAACAGCAGCAGCGTGGCGACGATCACCAGATAGCGCGCCCGCATGGCCAGGCGCAGGCTGCCCCGGAACATCCGCATCAGGCGCCCCGGTTCGCCGCCATGCTTCGCCTTCATGGTCTTGGGCAGCACGTTCACCCCGATGAGGGGCGCGAAGAGGACCGCCACGATCCAGGAGAACAGCAGCGCCATCGCCACCACGGCGAACAGCGTGAAGCAGTATTCCGCCGCACCGCCCTGGGCGAAGCCGATGGGGATGAAGCCGGCGACGGTGATCAGCGTGCCGGTCAGCATGGGAAAGGCCGTGGAGGTGTAGGCGAAGGTCGCCGCCTTATCGAGGCTGAAGCCCTCCTCCAGCTTGGTGATCATCATCTCCACGGTGATCATCGCGTCGTCCACCAGCAGGCCGAGCGCGATGATCAGCGCGCCCAGCGAGATGCGCTGGAGCGTGATGTCGAAGAACTCCATGCCGATGAAGGTCATGCCCAGCACCAGCGGGATGGAGGTCGCCACCACCAGCCCGGCGCGCAGGCCCAGGCTGATGAAGCTGACCACCAGGACGATGACGACCGCTTCCTTCAGTGCCTTGGTGAAGCCGGCGACCGATTCCTCCACCACCACCGACTGGTTGGCGACGAGGTGGACGCCGATGCCCACCGGCAGGTTCGCTTCGACCTGCCGCATCCGCTCGCGGATGCCCTCGCCGAAGGTCAGCACGTTGCCTCCGGCCGCCATGGAGATGATCATCCCGATGGCCGGCTGCCCGTTGTAGCGGAACAGCGGCGACGGCGGGTCGGCGTAGCCGCGCCGGATGTCCGCCAGATCGGCCAGCCGGTAGAACTTGTCGTTGGCGCGCAGGCTGATGGCCCGCAGGCTGTCCTCCGACGTGAAGGCGCCGCTGACCCGGACCGAGATCTTCTCGTCGCCAGCCTGCACCACGCCGGCCGGGGCCACGGCGTTCTGCGCCTGAAGCTCGGCGATGACCTGCTCGCGGTCGATCCCCATCGCGGCCAGCTTGCGCGTCGAGAAGTCGAGGTAGATCCGCTCGTTCTGGACGCCGACGAACTGGATCTTGCCGACGTCCGGCACGCGCATCAGGTCGGCCCGCGCGGTCTCCGCATAGTCCTTCAGCTCGCGGTAGCTGAAGCCGTCGGCGGTGAAGGCGAAGACCGTGCCGAAGGTGTCGCCGAACTCGTCGTTGAAGGCCGGCCCCTGCACGCCCTGCGGCAGGGTGGACTTCATGTCGGCGATCTTCTTGCGGACCTGATACCACAGGTCGGGCACCGCCTCGGCCGGCGTGTAGTCCTTCAGGTTCACGTAGACGACCGAGATGCCGGGCTTGGTGTAGCTCTTGACGTAGTCGAGATAGGGGATCTCCTCCAGCTTCTTCTCGATCGGGTCGGTCACCAGCTTCATGGTGTCCTCGATGGTGGCGCCCGGCCAGTTGGCCTGGACCACCATGGTCTTGATCGTGAAGGCCGGGTCCTCCTCGCGGCCGAGGCGCATGTAGGCCATGCCGCCCGCCACCGTCAGCGAGATGATCAGGTACCAGACGAAGGAGCGGTGGCGCAGAGCCCACTCGGAGAGATTGAAGCCGGTCATGGTGCCGCCGCCGTTTCGATTTTCTGGTTGAACCGCACCCGCTGGCCTTCGCTCAGGCTGTGCACGCCGGCGGTGACCACGACATCGCCGCGGGTCAGGCCCTCGGTGACGATGACCGGGCCATCGCTTTCCCTGGCGCCGTCCCTGGGCCGGATCACGACCGGCTGGCGCCGGACGGTCTGGGCCTTCGGGTCGACGAGCCAGACGAAGCTCCGCCCCGCCTCCTCGAACAGCGCCGTTCCCGGCAGTTCGACCACCGGGGTGGGGGGCTGCTTCAGGCGCCCGATGACGGTCGCGCCGAGGCGCAGGGCGTCGGGCGGGTTGTCCAGCGCGATCCGGACGGTGTGGGTCCGGGTGACGGGATCGGCCTGGGGCGAGATCTCGCGGACGCGGCCCACCGCCGTGATGTCCGGTGCGCCGGCCAGCGAGACCTCGATCACCGGGTCCTTCGGCGCCGCCCGGATGCCGGTCTCGGCGACGTTGAAGACGGCTTCGCGCTGCTCCGGCTGGGCGACGCGCACCACCATCTGGCCGGCTTCGACCACCTGTCCGGGCTCGGCCCCGATGGTGGTCACCACGCCGTCCCGATCCGCCCGCAGCTCCGTGTAGCCGACCCGGTCGCGGGCCGATTGCAGCGCCGCCTGCGTCGCGACGACCTTGGCGTCGGCGGTGCGCATCGCCAGCAGCGCCGCGTCGTACTGCGCCTGGGGGGCGTTGCCGTTGGCCAGCAGTTCCCGCTTGCGGGCCTCCTCGTTGCGCGCCTGCACCTGATCGGCCTGCGCGGAGGCGAGGTTCGCCTCGGCGGTCCGCAGCGCGTTGCGCTGGTCCTGGTCGTCCAGCCGGGCCAGCACGTCGCCGGCCTTGACCAGACTGCCGACATCGACCTGTCGCTCGACCAGCTTTCCGGCGATGCGGAAGCCAAGGTCGGCGTCGGCCCGCGCCTCGATGGTTCCGGTGGCGGAGCCGCCCATCCGGAAGGTCACCGGCTCCACGGTGATGGTCCGCACCGGGCGGATCACCGGCGCCGCGTCGGCGTGATGGCCGCCCTGCGGCTGACAGGCCGCCAGTGTCGGGGCCAGGGCCAGCAGCGCGATGAGAAGCGGGTTCGTGGTAGGCTGCCGCATGCCTGGGGGCCGCATGGTTGGTCGCGCGATGCGGGTCATGCGCCGCTCCCCTGCTTGATGGTGACCTTCTGGTCCGGCCGCAGCTTCTGGACGCCGCCGATCACCACCAGATCGCCATCGCTGAGGCCGCTGGAGACGGTGACCGTGCCGGTGTCGTATTGCAGGACGGAGACGGGACGCAGGCTCACCGTGTCGGCCGGCCTCGCCACGACCCAGACCGCCGGTTTTCCATTCTCCGTCTGGAACAGCGCCGAGGACGGCAGATTGACCACCGGCCGCGCCGGCAGCTTGGCCCGCCCGACGACGGAGGAGCCGAGCAGGAAGGCGTCGGGGGCGTTGGGCAGGGAAACCTTCACGGTGTAGGTCCGGGTCACCGGGTCGACCCCCGGAGACACCTCACGGATCGTTCCCTCGGTGACGGCCTTCGCATCGTTGACGAGCCTCACCTCGACCGTCGGCAGGCCCTCCCGTCCTTCCAGCCGGATGCTGGCGCCCGGCACCTGGAAGACCGCTTCCCGCTCATTCGGGTCGGCCAACCGCAGCACGGTCTGGCCGACGGCGACCACCTGGCCGGGTTCCGCCGCCTTCGCCGTGATGACGCCGTCGCGGTCGGCGCGCAGTTCGGTGTAGGACAGCGTGTCCCGGGCCGAGCCCAGCTGCGCCTCGGCGGAGTTCAGCTCGGCCTGCGCCTGCTGGTAGCGCTTCAGGGCGTTGTCGTACTGGACCCGGGTGGTGAAGCCGTTGGCGAGCAGGGAGCGCTGGCGCTCTTCCTGCGTCCGGCTCTGCTCGACGGCGGCGCGCGCTGCCGCCACGTCGGATTCGGCGGACCTCACGGCGTTGGTCTGGTCCTGGTTGTCCAGCCGCGCCAGCAGTTGCCCGGACGTGACCGCCTGCCCGACGTCCACCAGCCGCTCAACCACCTTGCCGCCGACGCGGAAGCCGAGGTTGCTCTCGTGACGGGCCTGGATTTCACCGGTCAGCGCGGCGGTGCGGTCGAACTGGCTCACCTGCACCGGCAGCGCGCGGATCAGCGTCGCCTCGGCCGGCGGCGGCGTCGGCTGCTCGCAGCCGAGAAGCAGGAGGCCGGCGAGGATCGCCGATCTGGATGACCCAAGCCCGAATGACCCAAACCCGGATAGCCAGGACATGATGCCTCTCTCCTTCTCGGGTCCGTGTCAGGCGGAGCGGTGGCGGCGGAGGATGGCGCGGGTGTGGAGCGCGATCATCCGTTCCTCGTCGGTCGGGATGACGCAGCCTTTGACACGGCTGTCCGGCGTCGTGATGCACAGCGCGTTCGCGGCGTTGGCCGCCTCGTCGAGGTCGAAGCCAAGCCAGCGCGCCCGCTCCGCGATGGCCTTGCGGATGGCCGGCGCCCGTTCGCCGATGCCGGCCGTGAACACGAGCCCGTCGATGCCCCCCATGGCGGCGGCCAGCGTTCCGATGGCGAGGCTCGCCCGGTAGACGAAGCAGTCCAGCGCAAGCCTGGCGCGTGGATCGGTGCTGGCCAGCAGGTCGCGGACGTCGTTGCTGATGCCGGACAGTCCCTTCAGGCCGCAGTCGTGGTACAGCAGCCGTTCGATGGCGCGGGCGTCCATGCCCTTGTCCATCAGGTACAGGACGACGCCGGGGTCCAGTTGCCCCGGCCGCGTGCCCATCGGCAGCCCGTCCAGCGCGGTGAAGCCCATGGTGCTGTCGACGCTGCGCCCGTCCCGGATGGCGCACATGCTGGCTCCGCTGCCGAGATGCGCGACGACGACCCGCCCGCCGGCGATGCCGGGGGCGAGGTCCGGCAGACGCCCGGCGATGTATTCGTAGCTCAGCCCATGAAAGCCGTAGCGCCGCACACCCTCCCGGTGGAGGGCCTCCGGGATGGCGTAGCGGTCGGCCAGCTCGGAATGGTGCCGGTGAAAGGCCGTGTCGAAGCAAGCCACCTGAAGCACGTCCGGCAAGAGTTTCCGGATCGCCCGGATCGGCGCCAGATTGTTCGGCTGGTGGAGCGGGGCGAGCGGAACGTAGGTCTCCAGCGTGCCGATCACCGCGTCGTCCACCGCCACATGGCTGTCGTAGGCCGGCCCGCCGTGAACCACCCGATGCCCGACCGCCACGGGCATGGCACCGCCCAGCCGCTCCCGCAGCCACGCGCCGAGAAAGGCCAGCGCGCCGGGTACCCCGTCACCGCATTCGGCCGGCAAGGGAAGACTGCCGTCCTGACCAACCAGCCGGGGCGTCGTGCCGATCCCCTCGATCTGGCCGCGCAGGCGCACCGGCAGCGTCCCGTCCGCCGCATCGAACAGCTGGAACTTGATGCTGGAGGAACCGGCGTTGATGACCAGGATCGTCTCGGTGATTGTCGTCTCGGTCATGGCGGCATCACCCCTTCACCGGCTGCTCGATCCGCTGCCGGTGCGCGTACAGCGCCGCCACGGCGCAGGAGGCCATGCGCGTCATGACGCTGTCGGCCCGGCTGGTCAGCACGATGGGCACCCGCGCCCCCAGCACGATGCCGGCGGCATCGGCGTTCGCCAGGAAGGTCAGGTTCTTGGCAAGCATGTTGCCCGCCTCCAGATCCGGCACGACGAGAATGTCGGCCTGCCCGGCGACCGGGGACGCGATGCCCTTGATCCTCACCGCTTCGGGGCTGATGGCGTTGTCGAGCGCCAGCGGACCGTCCAGCAGGCCGCCGGTGATCTGCCCCCGGTCGGCCATCTTGCACAGCGCGCCGGCCTCCACGGTGGAGGGGATTTTCGGGGTGATGGTCTCGACCGCCGACAGGATCGCCACCTTCGGCTGGGGGTTCCCCAGCGCCCGCGCCAGATCGATGGCGTTCTGGATGATGTCGCGCTTGTCCTCCAGGGTCGGCGCGATGTTCACCGCGGCGTCGGTGATGAACAGCGGCTTGCCGTAGGTCGGCACGTCCATGATGAAGACGTGGCTGATGCGCCGCTCCGTCCGCAGCCCGCTGTCCTTCCTGGCGACCTCGCGCAGCAGCTCGTCCGTGTGCAGGCTTCCCTTCATGAGAAGCTGCGCACGCCCCTGGCGCACCAGTTCCACCGCCGTGGCGGCGGCGGCGTGGCTGTGCGGCACGTCCACGATCTCGTACGGGGCGATGTCGAGGCCGGCCTCGTCCGCAACGGCCCGGATGCGCGCGGCCGGACCGATCAGGATCGGGGTGATGAAGCCCTGACGGGCCGCATCGACGGCGCCGCCAAGGGATGACGCATCGCAGGGGTGCGCCACCGCCGTGGGGATGGGGGGGATATCGCGGCAGGCGGCGACCAGCCGTTCGTACTTCTCATGCCGTTGCGGGGGCGGTGGCTGGCTGCCGGCCATGGCGTTCCCTCCTCACCAGCGCAGATACAGCCCGACGTCCCCCGGCATGCCGCCGGGATAGTCCAGGATCTGCGCCCGCAGCTTGTAGCCCTTGGCCCTCAAATTCTTGTCGAAGACCTCGTAGGCCTCGCGGGCGAAGCCGGTCAGGGAGTTCGGCCAGTCCGGCTCGAAATTGTTGATCGCCCGGCCACCGTCGGTGCAGTAGCTGCTCGGGAAGCGGGCCACCTGGATTTCCTTCACGCCGCGCGAAGCGGCGTCGCGCACCGCGCGGGTGAACCGCTCCTTGGCGTCGGGGCGGACGTGCTGGTTCATGAAGGCTTCGCGGACGGTGTCCTGTTCCTTCATGTGCTTCTTTTCCCGCTCCAGGGCTTCCTTGAGCAGCGCCATCTCGTGCTCCTCGGCGAGCTTCCGGAGTTCATCGGGCGTGATCAGGTCGTCACCGATGTCGGGGACGGCCGCGGCCGCCTTGGTCTGATCAACGTTGCTCATGACGCGTTCCCCTTGCTTCTTGTCAGCTTCGTGCGTCGGCATCGGATTCATTTGCCCTTCACAGCGTGCATCGGTCGCTGCTGCGTGTCCGTCCTGGCGATGTCGGAGGCGGCCTTGGCCAACGACGATCCGCCGGCCCTGGGCAGCACGCGCAGGGGCGGTTCACGCTCGGCCTCGATGCGCTCCTCCTTGTTGTGCAGAAGGGCGTCCACCTGCCGCAGGCGGGCGCGCTGGTCCGGAGTCAGCGGTCCGGAGGCCTCCAGGACCCGTTCCGCCAGCGCCATCACCTCCTTGCGCTCCTTCTCACCGGGCAGGAGCTTGGGCAGCGCGCTCATCGCCGCGGCTTCGTCCATCAGCATCAGGAAGACCTGTTCGCGGAAGACCGCGCGGACGGCGTCCACGGACAGCTGTTGTGTGCCGGGATGCTCCTCGCGGATTTTCCGCAGCATTTGGAAGGCGCGCTCGTCGAGGGCGCCCTCGCCGCGCCGTGCGTGGATCAGGACGCGGAACAGAGCCTCCCGCACACCGCCTTCGTCCACGCGGGCCATGATTTCGGCCATCCGCTTGTCGAACAGGGCGTCGAACGCCTCGTCGCGGACGCGTGGCGGCCGTGCGTCCTCGCCCGGCGCGGCCAGACCGACCAGAGCCTGAAGGAGCGGAGCGTTGTAGAGGCTCATGAACAGGCGCTCGACGGCACCGTCCCGCGTGTCCCGCCAGCGGTCGAGTCTCTGCACGATCTCGTCCGAGACGCGGTTCTGCGCGCTCAGGTACGGGTTGTCCGGGCTTACCGGGCGGCGGTGCTCGCGCACCCAGTCGGCCATGGGGCCGACCGGCGCCATGAAGGGGTTGAGGTGCGAGAACAGGTAATACTGGCTGCGCGCCGGGTTCATCATGCGCAGCCATTCGGCGAAGGGCTCGTTGACGGTCGCCTGGATGGAGGGCCGCGCGAAGGTGGCGTACAGGCCCTTGTTGATGTCCGAGATGCGGGCCACCGCGGCGAAACGCCGGTCGTCCTCCGGCGTGTTGCCGCCAAGCCCACGGATGTCGTCGAGCGTGCGCGGCTCGAATCGCGTCACGTAATCACCCGCGACCAAATCGGCGCCGGGGACGTTCGGATCCTTCGGCTGAAGGATCATCTCGTAAAGACCGGGCGGCAGCAGGTCGATGAAGTCAATGTTCTCGACGAACTCCGCCGTCTCCTTGCGGGCGACGCGGCTGGACACGAAGATGCCCAGGTGTCCGATGTCGTGATGGAGGTTGTAGACGATGGTCTGCTCGTGGGCTCGGATGTCCTCGACGTCGCTGTAGAGATCGAGGATCCAGCCCAGCGCCTGTTGCGGCGGCGTGATGTTGTCGCCGAAGGATGCGAAGACCAGGATGGGCGAGCGGATGTTCCGCAAATCCAGCCGGCGCTCGTTCCTGACGATGCCGCCGCTGGTCATCTTGTTGCCGACGAACAGCTCGTCGGTGATGGCCTCGATCTCCTCCCCGTTCAGCAGGAAGAAGCCGCTCCACCACTTTTCGAACTCCAGGTACCGGTCCGCTTCCGTGTCGATATGGGCGTACAGGTTGTACGCCTTCTTCCAATAGGTGTTGGCCGGGTCCAGCTTCTCGAAGTTGCCGACCAGATGCGCCCCGTCGAAGCGGCCATTGCCGAGATCGCTGGCCAGGGCGGCGAGCCAGGAGCCACCATAGAGTCCGCCGAGATAGCGCATCGGGTTCCGCCCCTTCACGCCGGCCCAATAGGACAGCGGGGAGCCCGCGATGATGATCGGCCCCATCAGGTCGGGCCGGACCGCGCTCAGCGCCATCACCGCCCAGCCGGCCTGGCAATTGCCGATGACGCACGGTTTTCCGCCGGCGCCGTCGTGCAGTTTTCCGACATGTTCGATGAAGAAGGCCTCGGCCTCACCGACGTCGGCCAGGGTCTGGCCCGGCTCCGGTTCAGGATGGAAACCGATGAAATAGCAGGGATGGCCGGCGCGCAGAGCGGTGCCGATCTGGCTGTCCGGCTTGAAGCCACCGATCCCTGGCCCGTGACCGGCGCGCGGATCGACGATCACGAACGGACGCTTGGACGGGTCGGTGCCGACGGCGGGGTCCGGCAGGATACGAAGCAGCATGTAGTTGCACGGCCGCTTCAGCCTCCGCCCTTCCATCACGACCTCGTACGGGAAGGTCAGGACAGGCGGCTTTCCTTTATCGGCGTGGTCCACGAACTGGTCGCCGCGGCGCCGCAGGACGTCCAGGAACAGGACCCAACGCTGCATGGCATCGACGCCATAGTCGAAAGCGTCCTGGAACGGGTTGGGCACGTTGAGCGGGTTGGGAAAAATCGGCGGTGGCCAGACATCCGCGCCTTTTCCGGTCGCCGCCTCTCCAACGGGCTTCCTCCCAGCCGATTTTGCCGAGGCTCCATCACCTGCGGGTTCGAAGAAGGGGCCAGGGGAAGGGCCAAGGAAAGGGCCAAGGAAAGGGAATGCCGCAGTCCAAGCTGAAAACCAAGGCATCAGAGGCTGTTGTTCAGTCGGGGGACGCTCCCGCCGAGTCTTCATCACATGTCCTCTCTGGCTATACGCTCTTGCGCCGGCTGTGCGTTTGCAGTGCCGCCCGGCGTCTTTGCGTTCGCGAAGGTGTTGCGAAGCTGGCGGTGCGGATAACGCCCCGTCGGGAGGGCGGGGGCCGAGGCGCTGGCTTTGACGCAGCTAGCTTTTGACTCGGTAAAGCCTGCACCGGATCACCCGCCGCGTTGAAGCATGCAACTGTTGGCCTTGTTACCGTATCAAGCCACGCTCCCTTGGTGGCCCATGCCCGAATCAGGGCAGTGACACCGTCTGCCGGTGCAGGCCCCGGTTTCAAGTTCCCCAAGATCGAGTTTTATTATTGGATACATTTTATCCGACGGATTTTTTGCGCAATTTATCTTTAAATTTTTCTTTTTCTTCAAGAAGTCAACAACGCGACGGGTAATCAATTCTGATTACTGATCGGTCTTTCGAAGAGAAAATGGCTTTCTTCACATGACAGATACGTTGGGCGTTACCGTAGCATGACTGCGTTGATTTTTGAGGAATGCTACTTTTTGAGGCGCAGTGTCTTGCAAGGTAAATCCTTCCCCGACATCCGCTTCCTGACCATCCGATCGGCTGTCCATCGATTGCGTGTCGGGACGGCCGGTTCGTCGGGGGCGTCCCCTCCATGAAAAGCGCTGGGAGCAAACCATGAAACACCGGATCAAGGTCGCTCTGGCCGTTGCCCTATCGGCGACGGTGATCACCGCCGCGAACGCGCAGATGGGGCCAACCCCCACGGAAACCAATTTTCAGGTCCGGACCACGGGCGACCTTGTGCGGCTGTGCGAAGCCACGCCGAACGACCCGACGGGCATTGCGGCCCTCCATTTCTGCCACGGCTTCGCCGTCGGTGCCTATCAGTACCATCAAGTCGTGGCGGCCGCCGAAGGCAAGCGCCAGTTGGTGTGCGCGCCGACCCCGCCGCCGTCGCGCAATGATGCCGTTTCCGCATTCGTCGCCTGGGCAAAGCAGAACCCCAGGCAGATGGACACGCCGCCGGTGGAGGGGCTGTTCCGCTTCCTGTCCCAGCGCTACCCCTGCGGCGCCTGATCGCGCCGGCATCCGATTCCTCCGCCGCGGTCCACGGTTTTTGATCGAAGGCCAACCAGGATGGGAAAGACCATGAAACTCATACCGCTCTTCCGCGTCGCCCTCATCGCGCTTCCCCTTGCCGCTTGCGCCGACATGTCGCCGACCCAGCAGCGCGCGCTCACCGGCACGACCGGGGGCGCCGCCGGCGGGGCGCTGATCGGCGCCATAGCCGGCAACGCCGGCATGGGTGCCGCTATCGGCGCCGGCGCCGGCCTGGCCGGCGGTCTGCTCTACGACTATCACAAGCGGACCGAGGCCTCGGCCTATCAGCGCGGCGTGCAGCAGGGGTCCTCCCAGCGAAGCGGCACTCAGTGACCGCTCGGGCTCATCGACGCTCGGGCCCATCTACGCTCGGGGGGCGTCCGCTGGCGGGAGAGCTTTCGCCATGACGCTGATCTCAATGGAGGGCAAGCGCGGCCTTGTCACGGGCACCGCGCAAGACAGCATCAGGGCGTCCGCGCCCGCCCTGGTGCTGTCACGCCATGACCACGCTCACAGCGGTCAGTATCCGGGAGGCGCAGCGACGGTGACGTAGGTGACGCTTCCGTCCACATAGCTGCGATTGTACCAGGTTCCGCCGCAGCCGTAGTAGCTGACGCCGCCGTACGGCACGATGGTGGGGGTGCAGGGAAGCACCGTCACATAGTTGGGCCTCGCCGTGGCGGCACCGGCGATATAGCCGGCGGTCGCTCCAACCGCCGCACCCGCAAGAGCCCAGCCCCAATCGTCGTCATCGTCGTCGTAGTGATGGCCGTCCCAGTCGTTGGCGATGTTCTGCGCCGCGTAGGCCCGCGACTCCGTGCGTTCGGTCTGGCCTTGCTGGCGGGCTTCCGTGCGTTCGGTCTGGCCCTGCTGCCGCTGCCCCTGCCTCTCGGTCCGCTCCTGCTGGCCCGACGTGCGCGTGTCGGCCCGGGAGTCCGTGCGCGTCTGCTTCGTCTCGGCGCGTTGCGCGGAACGCTCCGTAGCGCCGGTCTGCCGGGACGCCGTCTGCGCGGAGGCCATCCGGTCGCTCGACCGCTGGGTGGCTCCGGCCTGACGAGCCCCCACTCCCGCCGTGGATCGTCACGCCGTGGAACGCTGAGCGGAAAAGCCGCCACCCGCCGCCGGACCGGATCGGGAATAACCCCCTCCGCCCGCTCGGCCTCCTCCTCCTCCGCCGCCGCCGCGACCGCCGCCGCGGGCATAGGCATCCGCGACCGATCCAGCCACCAGAAGCAGGGATGCCGCGATGGAAAAGGCGATCTTTGACGATGGCGTTGATGATGGCCTTGACGATGGCTGTGACGACGACCTGTTCATTTCGGCGCTCCTTCCGAACTGCCGGCCGCGGTTCGGCGGACACGGACCATCACCGGGATGCGTTCCGCGCCGTCCGGAGGGTGGAAGGCGAGCTGCACCGGCTGGACGTCGGGGTTGAGGTTCCATTCGGAAAAGTCGGCCCGGTATTGCGGCTCGCCTTCGTCGGCCTTGTAGGTGATGGTCACGCGCTGCGGCAGAGGCGGGCCTTCGGTGGCGATCCAGATCTGGAAGTCGACGTCCTCGGTCCGCCCCGCCAAGTGATCGGTCGGCACCGCCGTGAGCATGTCCCGCTCCACATAATCGAGCGACTGAAGGCGTTGCTCCAGTTCATCCGGCAGCGTGCTGACCAGCAGCAGCGCCAGCGGCAGCCGCACCCGAAGATCCTGGACCAGATAGCGCACGGCGTCGTCGATGGTGCCGGACCGGTCGATCTGGCCATAGACGTTCTCATCCACGTTGAGCACGGAGATCGCCTTGCCGTCGAACGTCACCAGCGACCGCTTCCCGTCGCTTTCCTGCGCTTCGACCCGCAGCCCGTCGGGACGGTTCAGGGTGACGGCGCGCCGCTCGCTGAACGTGATCTTCTCGCCCGTATCCTGAACCACGTCGTAACTGGCCCGGATGGTCACGGTGAAGCGCTGGGTTTGGGCGAGCGTGTCGGCCATGCGCAGCAGGACGCTCATCGCCTCGTCGTCGATCGGCGAGCCTTCCGGTTCGTCCTGCTCGACCGCTTGCGGCGGGCTGTCGGGGGGCGGTGCTTCGGCCCCGAAGGCGGGCCCGACCAGGACGAACGCGCAGAGCGCTGGGAACAGCGCCGACCGTATCAGCCACCTGGGTCCGTTCATCAAAGTCCCTCCTGGCCCGGATGCCGCGCCCGGATGCCGCGCCGACGGTCATGCTCCCGCGAGCCGACTCCGGAAGTCATTGAGCAACATGGAGCGGAGCCATTGAAAGTAGCAGCCACGTTCAACGCGGGCCGCTACGGTAACGCTGCCCGGAGTTGCCGGCGCACCCGCAAATATGCGCGTTGCTCGGAAGGGTGCCGGGGGCGGGGCTGAGTCTCTGTTGAAAAGAAACACCGCTCGACCGCCGCCTCCTCATGGTTGGGACCCTTGATGGCGGTTGATGGCCGTTTCCCGTGGTGATCGGCGGCGGCAAACCCTAATGGTGCCAAGTACGCTACCGTAACATCCATTACGGTAACTGAAATCGCTGAAGCCGTCCGATGCTTACGCTCTTCGCCGTGCCGGGTGTGTTCTGAGCGCTTGGTCCAACGGCAGAGGTCGGCGAAGTCCAGGCTACCGTAGAATACTCGTCAGAGACCGCCTCTCCGGCTAAAGGACTTGGCTGTGGACAACAACGTTCCACACCGGGACGTTCCACACCGGATGGTTCCAGACCCGCACGCCGACTTTGCGCTTCAGAGGCGGCGGTGGGGCATGACGGGCAAAAACAGGAGGATAGCATGAAGCGTCGTGCAACCTTGCCAACGGTCACCGCCACCGCGGTGGGCATTCTCTGCGGCGCGCTCCTGGCGGCGGTCACCGTTCCGCATCCGGCATCGGCGCAGAGCAGGCCCGTTCTGACGAACGTCATTCCGGAAAGCGCCGCCGTCACCCTTCACGCGAAGATCACAGGCATCGATGCGGACAAGCGGAAGGTCACACTGGCCGGACGGTCGGGCACGCCGGTCTCCGTCATGGCCGGGCCGGCGGTGCGTTTGGAGATGCTGAAGGTGGGAGACACCGTCGACGCGCAGTTCTACCGCTCCGTGGCCTTCATGGTGTCGCAACCCGGCACCCCCGTGCCCGAGGACGAGGTGCAGCAGGCAGTCGCGCGCCCGGCCGAGGCGCCGGGCGGTATCGGCGTGCAGGTGACACGGCTCAGCGGGCTGGTCGTCGGCATCGACCTCGGTGCGAACAGCGTCGACCTCGTCAATCCCAACGGCGGCGAGGTCTACACCGTCAGCGTGACGGACCCCGCCCGTCAGGCGAAGCTCCCCTCGCTGAAGGTCGGCGACACGATCACGGCCGTCGTCAGCGAGGCCATTGCGGTGTCGATCGAGCCGGCGCGCAAGAGCTGGTTCTGAGCGGCGGTCATTGCGAGCGCATTCGAGCCGCGAGCGCATGTGAAGTGTGTGGACCAGGAGCACGGGCCAACAGCACGGGCGGAGGGCATGGGAGTGCACGCAAGCCAGGATGCCCGGACGGTGGCGGCGGTCCGCACCGGAGGCTGCGGGATGAGGCGGCCGCCCTTTCCTCGGGGCTTCACCGTCGCGGTTCTTCTGGCCGCGACGGTCCTGGCCGAGGGTTGTGCGTCGGCGGTCAGCGTCGAGCGCGTGGACCATGTCACCGTCCACCGGCAGCTCACGCACAATGTCCTGTCGGCGCACGCGCTCAGCGATCCGAGCCACAACGTGCTGCGCCGGTGGTCTCTGACGGACCGCTTCCTGGCGCAGCCGGAAAACGCCATGGCCGACCTCCGCGCGGTGGTCGTGCAAGGGCGTGGCGGCGCCGACGAGATCTTCGCCCTGGCCGAGATGTCGTTCCTGCACGCCGAGGAGCGGGGAGGGCGGCCCTATTATCTGGCGTCCGCCCTGTACGCCTACGCGTTTCTTTTTCCGGGAAGCGTGGACCAGCCGCCCAGCCCCTACGATCCACGGTTCCGGCTGGCCACCGACCTGTACAACCGTGGTCTGACCTCCGGGCTGGCGACGGAGGACAGAACCGGCATCGCCATTCGGGAGGCGCGCCACCCGCTGCCGTTCGGTGAATTGGATGTGGGCTTCGATCCTCGGGAACTGGTGTGGGGCGGGCGCCAGCTGACCGGCTTCTTTCCGGTCGCCGAACTGGAGGTTCATGGCCTCGACGCCCGTTATCGCCAGCCCGGCATCGGCGCCCCCTTGGCGGCTGGAACCACGCAGGGCACCCTCGCGAAGGGCTTCCAGGTCGCCCCACGCGTCAAGACGCCCGTGACCGCGCTGCTGCGCATCCCCGATCCCCGGAGCCAGATCACGGGCGGGCAGGTGCGCGCGCAACTCGAACTCTATCCCTCATCCGACACCGAAGCGGTGCTGATCGACCGCCGACCCGTGCCGCTGGAGGTCGAGTACACCTCCACGCTGGCCTACATGCTGGACGGCATGCCGGTCTGGGAATTCGAGTTCGGCGGCTTCCTGCGCGGCGCCCTGCTGGACAAGATGCCGTCCCGCCTGGTCGCGCTGGAACCCTACCGGTCCGGCCGCATTCCCGTCGTCTTCGTTCACGGGACGGCGTCGAGCCCGGTGCGCTGGGCCGAGATGCTGAACGATCTGAAGAGCGACCCGCGCATCCGCGACCATTTCCAGTTCTGGTTCTTCAGCTATGAAACGGGCAACCCCGTTCCCTATTCCGCCCTGTTGCTGCGTGACGCGCTGCAGGACGCGGTGGCCGCCCTGGACCCGTCCGGGCAGGAACCGGCGCTGCACGAGATGGTCGTCATCGGGCACAGCCAGGGCGGCCTGCTGACCAAAATGGTGGCGGTGAACACCGGCCCCCGGCTGTGGAACGCGGCGTTCCGCAAGCCGCCCGACCAGCTTCAGCTCGATCGGGACACGCGCGACCTGCTGACGCGCGCCCTGTTCGTGAAGCCGGTTCCGTCGGTCAAACGCCTCGTCTTCATCGCCACGCCGCACGGCGGCAGCTATGTCGCCGGCAACCGGATCAGCCAACTGGTCGCAAGCCTCGTGCGATTGCCGGGGCGCATCCTGAAAGTGACCTCGGAAATCGGCCGGCTGGACGACGCCAGCACCGCGCTTGCCGGACAGACGGGGTTTGGCAGCGTCCATGCCATGACCCCGGGCAGCCTGCTCGTCCAGACCCTGGCGCACACCCCCATCGCCGAGGGGGTCAAGGCCCACTCGATCATCGCGGTGCGCGGCGACGGACCGGTCGAAACCGGCGACGATGGCGTCGTGGAGTACAAGAGCGCCCACATCGACGGGGTCGAATCCGAATATGTCGTGCGTTCCGGACACTCGACGCAGTCCGATCCGCGCACCATCGAGGAGGTGCGCCGCATCCTTCTCCTCCATTGGGAGGAATCCTGCACGAAACGCACCGAGTGCGGACCGCCGGTCAGCGGCGCCAATGCGGGCGCCCGGCGCATCGCGAGCCGGACCCGATGACGGTGCGAACCGCGCCAAACCGTGAACCGCGCCGAACGGGTGCTGCGTTGACCGGGGATGACGTTCGGCTTCATCCCGTAGGCCAATGCCGTTCCGGAATGACCTTCAACGGGTAATTGGGCTCCTCATAGCCGTTCGGGTCCTGGCGCTTGGGCAGCGTCACGGTTTCCCTAGGCAAATCCTCGTAGGGGATGTGGTCGAGCAGGTGGCGGATGATGTTCAGGCGCGCCTGCCTCTTGTCGTCCGACCGCGCGACGAACCACGGGGCCCAGGAGGTGTCGGTCTCCGCAAACATGTCATCGCGGGCGCGGGAGTAGTCGTACCAGCGGCTGTAGGACTTCAAGTCCATCGGCGACAGCTTCCAGACCTTCCGTCCATCGTTGATCCGTGCTTGCAGACGGCGCGTCTGCTCTTTCGGACTGACTTCAAGCCAATATTTCAGCAGAATCACCCCGGACTCGATGATGGCCTTCTCCACGCTCGGGACGGCGTCGAGGAACCGCTTCACCTGTTCCTCGGTGCAAAAGCCCATCACCCGCTCGACCCCGGCGCGGTTGTACCAGCTCCGGTCGAAAATGACGACTTCCCCGGCAGCCGGCAGATGCGGAATGTAACGTTGAATGTACATTTGCGACTTTTCGCGCTCGGTCGGCGTGGGCAGGGCAATGACTCGGAACACCCGCGGGCTCACGCGTTCCGTGATGGCCTTGATGGTTCCGCCTTTGCCGGCGGTGTCGCGCCCTTCGAAGACGACACAGATCTTCATGCCTTTGTGAACAACCCATTGTTGCAGCTTCACCAGTTCGACATGAAGCTCCGCAAGCGCGCGTTCATAGTCCCGCCGCTTGAGCTTTTGTTGCGCGTGCTCCACGCGCTGCGTGGTCTTCAGCTTCTTTGCCATGCTCATCATCCTCGCGGACGGGTGTTCAGTGCAATCGGTGACGGGGCTGGCGGTTCATTGACGGGCTCGGCGGCAGGCTCAGCGGATGGTCATACTCCATCGATCCGGCTCTGGAGTTCGAGCAGGATCTCCTGTTCGAGATCCGCGATGAGATCGCGGCACGCATCGGTGCGTTTCGAGCGCCGACCACTGTTCGATGCTTCCCATCCGCGCAAAATCTCGACAGCTTCTCCATAATCTTCGCAAAGGCTGCGAAAGAACCGGTTGTCGGCGCTGTGTTGTTTGAGTATCTCCTCCAAATCCGGGAACCGCTCCACGACGTGCCGTAGCTTACCGGACATAGGCTAGTCTCCCCGCTTCTGGAAGAGCGCCGGGGTGCCTGCCTTATTCCGGACTTTGCTCCTGAACAATTTTCACTGGATTGTCCGCCGCCTTGAAGCGTGAAACGGTTGGTGTTGATACCGTAACAGGTAAACAGAGCGGATTTTGTGTTACGCAAAAAGGTAAGGGTATTGCGATTCCGGGCGAAGCAATGCAGCCAGAACGTAAGAGTAAGGCGTCTATACCGTCAGTGTGTGTTTATGGCGCTACTTGTTTGGAATAGACTGCTTCATGGCTTTGAATCTTCATAGTTTTTTGCAATGATCGCGTGTGAGCTTCGCGTGGAAAACTTTATGCATATTATAGTAACTTCACAAAATGCATGTTCCATGCGCGCCGTGATCATGATGTCCACAGCTTCAGGCGCATCGCTTGAGCAGGCTGTCCCGGCATGAACCGCATGGTGTAGCCACCGCTTGCCTCGTGGGCGCGACTGCCGGATGGACCTAACGGAAGGAGGGCGCTCGTGCTTCACGCCTCCGACGAACCGCAGACCACTGATTTGCCCATATCCACCATCACCGCACCGCTCATCGAAGCGGCGCTGGCGCGCGTGCTGTCCAGCCGCAGCCTGCGTGGTTCCGCCCGTGGCCGCCGCTTTCTGCAGTTCGTCGTGCAGGAGGCTTTGGCCGGACGTGCCAATCGCATCAAGGCCTACACCATCGCCATCGACGTGTTCGACCGTGATGCCAGCTTCGACCCGCTGCTCGATCCGGTGGTCCGCATCCAGGCTGGGCGACTTCGCCGCGCCCTGGAGCACTATTATCTGACCGAAGGCGCCGCCGACTCCCTGCGCATCGCCATTCCCAAGGGGGGCTACGTTCCCCAATTCTCGCTGGTGCCGGTCACTGCCGGGAGCGACCTTCCGAACGATGTTTCCGGCCCGGCGCCGGAGCCGGCCCGTGTAGAGTTGGACCCACCCCGCGCGCCGCTCTTCCTCCGACGCCTTGCCGACCGTCCGCTTCGCTGGCTGGCCGTCGCAGCCATGGTCACGCTTCTGGCCGTGGTCGGCCTGGCGCTCTTCGGCGGGTGGCGTGGCGTTGCTCCCGTCCCGACGAAGGGCGCCCTGGAGCGCGCCACGGCGCCGGCCATGACACAACGAGCGGTGCGGGGGCCGGCGCTGTTGGTTCTGCCGTTCACCAACGGCTCCGGAGATCCGACTCTCGATCTCGTCGCCGATGGCATCACCGAGGATCTCGTCGCGGCGCTCATCCGCTTCGAGGATTTTTTGGTCTTCGGTGCCGACACCAGCTTCCGCTACCCTTCGGCGCCGGCCTTGCGCGATGCCGTGCCAGCCACCCGCGTCGACTACATGCTGAAGGGCAGCGTCGCTCAGACCGGTGACTACATCCAAGTCACGGCCACCCTGATCGCGGCCAAGGACCATCGTTACCTTTGGTCGGACAGTTTCCGTCGCGCCGTCACGCCGGCCAACCTGCTTGATCTGCGCCATGACATCGCCGTTCAGGTCGCCCGTACCCTGGCGCAATCGGACGGCGTGATCGAGCGTGAGGAAGCGCGGCTGAACGGCCAGCACGCACCACAGGATCTTTCATCCTATGCCTGCCTTCTGCGCACCCGCCAGTATTGGCGCCAGCTCAGTGTCGCCCTCCACGCCGAGGTGCGCGATTGCCTCGAACGGGTGACCAGAAGCGACCCCGGCTACCCGGAAGCCTGGGCGGCGCTGGCCATGATCACCATCGACGAAGCCCGGCTCGGCTTCAATCCCAGTCCGGCGCGCCCCGATCCGATCGATGACGGGCTGCAATTGGCCGAGCATGCGGTGACGCTGGCTCCGGACAGCGCGCTGTCCTATCAGGCGCTCGGGCTTGCCTTGTGGTTGAGCCGCGAGCCGCAGCGCAGCATCGCCGCGTACGAACGGGCGCTCGCGCTCAACCCGAACGACAGCGCGATCCTCGCCGACCTTGGGCGCTGCTACAGCTTGACCGGCGAGTGGGAGCGCGGCATTCCGCTGATCCGCGAGGCGTTCACGCGCAATCCGGCGCAGCCGAGCTGGTACCGCATTGTGATTGCCACCCATCATTATATGAACGGTCGTTATGACGACGCTCTCGAGGAGATGCGGCGGGCCAATCTGGGTCGGGAGGTCATTCTCGGCCACGTCGCGCTGGCGATGATCCACGGCCAAACCGGAAACCGGACCGAGGCGGCGAAAGCGGTTTCCGAGATCCTGCGGCTCGACCCGAACTTCGCGGTCAAGGCGATCTCCGAATTCGAACGGCGCAACATCCACCCGGACATCATCGTCCGGATCGTTGATGGCCTGCGCAAGGCCGGGCTTGCCATTCCGCCGTCACAGATGGCCAACGGCGCGGGGTTGTGAGCGCCGTGA
The DNA here is from genome assembly GCF_013340925.1 of Azospirillum formosense. Classification (GTDB taxonomy): domain Bacteria; phylum Pseudomonadota; class Alphaproteobacteria; order Azospirillales; family Azospirillaceae; genus Azospirillum; species Azospirillum formosense. Next base: position 8,034 of record NZ_WHOR01000007.1, on the reverse strand, counting down.
TGCAACACGGCGTTACCGTAGCATTCCCGAAAGCGGCTGCATGCTACTTTTGAAACGACGCCGGCCTGCGCCCCGATAGTGGGGAGGAGCAGAGCATTTCGCTCTGAACAAGGAGATCGGCCATGGCTGCGAAGGCGCGAGTGGTGTGCACGTTGATTGCGGCCCTTGCGATGCACATGCACATTGCGGCGACCGCGGCGGCGGCTTCCGTGGAGTCTGCGCGCGACGCCAGGATCTTCGAGCTCCTCGACGACGATCAGGACGGCAGCGTCTCCATGATGGAGTTCAAGAACAACCAAATGCTGGTGTTCTATATTCTGGACCGCAACAAGGACCTTGCGCTGACCGCCGATGAGACCTTTCTGCCGACCGACGTGTTCGCGAGCATTGCCGGAGCTGACGGCAAGATCGACACCATTGAGTTCCTTGATATCGTCGATTCGGCCTTCAAACAGGCCGACACCAATCACGACGGGCTCCTTGATCGCCAGGAATTCGGCGCGCTGCTGAAACGCGTCAGGAACCGGTGAGTGAGCCGCCCCGGGTTTCCCGGTTGCCGTTGCCGCCGCCTTGCGGTAGAAAGCAGCTCTGGTCGGCAGTTCACCAAGGCGTCGCCGCCCCGTCGAGGGGAGCTAAACCTGCCACGACACTCTCTCGACCGACACCTCATCGCGTGCCGCGTCGGAAGTCGGCGACCACCGGCATCCCTTCGCGGATTGGCGCGTCGTGAGGATGATTCCATGTGCAGAACATCGCTGCCCTACAGCGCGGGCGACATTTCCGCGCTTGCGCGCTCCTTGCGCGCGCAACTCGCCGGCCGGGCCGAGCCGCCCGGCCATGTCGAATGGCTCAACATGCTGGCCAAGGCGGTCGGATGCCGGAACTTCCAGCATTTCCGAGCGCAGACGGCGGAACAGACGGCGGCGCAGGATCGCCTCGGCGCGACGGCCGAAGCGCCGCCACCGGCCGATCCGGTCAGGGTCCTGAAGGTGGCGCGCTGCTTCGACGCCGCCGGCGCCTTGCTGCGCTGGCCCCCGAAACGCTCCGAGCGGGATCTGTGCCTGTGGGTCCTGTGGTCACGGATCGCCGCCGGCCGGATGATGAGCGAGGGCGAGGTGAACGACCTCCTGCGCGACGGCCACCGTTTCGGCGACCATGTCCTGTTGCGCCGGGAACTGTGCGACTTCGGTCTGCTCGACCGGACTCGCGACGGGAGTGTCTATCGGCGCGTCGAGCGCCGGCCGCCGCCGGAGGCGCTCGCCATGATCCGCCGCTTGAAGCCTGTGCCCGCTACCGGACGGGCGCTGTCCTAAATGGTGCATCCCTCGCAGCGCGGAGGTGGCCTATTCGCCCAGCGCGAAGGCCACCGCCGCGTCGGTGTGGAGCGCCGTCGTGTTGAACATGGGGAACCCCGGCCGGTCGGCCTGATCGACCAGCAGGAAAATCTCGGTGCAGCCGAGGATCACCCCCTGCGCCCCGCCGGCGGCCAGCCGGTCGATGATCTCCAGGTAACGGGCCTTTGACTCCGGGCGCAAGTCGCGCCGCACCAGCTCGTCGAAGATGATGCGGTCCACGGCCTCCTTGTCGGGGTCGGAGGGCACCATGATCTCGACCCCGAAGCGCTCCTGGTAGCGGCGGCGCAGGTCCTCGGAGAGCATTGTCGCCATGGTGCCGAGCAGCGCCACCCGCGACAAGCCGGCGGCCCGCATCGCCGCGCCGGTCGGGTCGGCGATGTGGATGAAGGGGGTGGCGCGGTCGGCCATGATCGGCTCGACCACGCGGTGCATGGTGTTCGACACGCACAGGATGACGTCGGCCCCGGCGCGTTCCAGCGCGTTGACCTTGCCGGACAGATAGCGCTGCGCGGCGTCCCACTCGTTCCGGCGGACGAAATGCTCGATGTTGCCGAAGTTGACGCTGACGATGACGATCTCGCCGTTGTCCCAGCCGCCGAAGCGGGCGTTCAGCCCCTCGTTCAGCAGGCGGTAATATTCGGCGGTGGCCTGGTTGCTCATGCCGCCGAGGACGCCGATGGTCTTTTGGGGCAGGGGCCGGGCGGTGGACGTCGTCATGTCGTGATCCTGTCGGTTGAGGCCGCGGATGATAGAGCGGTCGCAACGGATCGCCAACCGTTCAGGCCTTCTCCACGGTCCGCCCCTCCTGGGTGAACAGGTAGGGGACGAAGCTGCGGTGGTGCTCGTCCACCGACAGCTGGCTGCCGATGGGCGGGAAGGCGCGCTGCTGGCAGTCGGTGCGCTCGCAGATGCGGCAGTTCACGCCGATGGGCACGGCGGCGGCCTCGTTGGAGGTGTCGATGCCGGCGGCGTAGACGATCTCGTTGGCGTGGGTCGCCTCGCAGCCCAGCCCGACGGCGAACTGGCGCGACGGCTTCAGATAGGCGCCGCCGCGCTTGGTCACCGTGCGGGCGATGCCGATGTAGGTGGTGCGATCGGGCATGGTGGCGAACTGCACCAGGATCTTGCCGGGCTGGGCGAAGGCCTCGTGCACGTTCCACAGCGGGCAGGCGCCGCCGAAGCGCGCGAAGTGGAAGCGCGTCGCCGAATGGCGCTTGGTGATGTTGCCGGCCATGTCCACCCGCACGAAGTAGAAGGGCAGGCCGCGCCCCCCCGGCCGCTGCAGGGTGGACAGCCGGTGGCAGACCTGCTCGAAGCTGGCGCCGAAGCGGCTCTGCAACTGCTCCACGTCGTGGCGCAGCGCGCGGGCCTGGGCGGCGAAGGCGCGGTAGGGCAGGACCAGAGCCCCCGCGAAATAGTTGGCGAGCCCGACCCGGCAGATCGACTGCGCGTCCTCGCTGGAGAACTTGGCCTGGGCGACCAGATCCTCGATGACGTCGCCGAAGCCGAGCAGGGCGATCTGGTGGGCCATGTGGAAGGCGCGGCTGGGGCCGTTCAGCAGGGCCGACAGGCGCAGCGTGCCGGTGCTGCCGTCGTAGCTGCGCATGGCCGTCTCGCCGTCGTCGGCGACGATCTTCACCCGCACGTCGTGCCGCCGCTTCAGATAGGCGGCCAGCTCGTTGAGCAGGGCGCCGGAGTGGATCTTCTCCGTGTCCCACAGCTTTTCCGCCGCCTCGTCCAGCGGGCCGATGTAGTTGTTGCAGTAGTGGAAATAGTCGCGGACCTCCTCGTAGGGGAACTGCGGCCCGGCGAAGGCGTCGCTCGGTTCCTGGTTGGACAGGCTGTCGGCCAGCGACTGCACCCGCTCGTGAAGCTTCTGATAGGCCTGATGCAGGCTCAGCACGCGGCGGGCCAGCTCCGGACTGGAGCCGACGGCGCTGCGCAACTCGGCGTTGGTCAGCGGCGCTCCGGCGAACAGCGGGTCGGCCAGGGCCTCGCGCAGGTCGGCGACCAGACGGCTGTCCTCGTCCTCCACGAAGTTGGACAGATCCACCTCGAACACGGCGGAGATCTTCAGCAGCACCGGCAGGGTCAGCGGGCGCTGGTTGTTCTCGATCTGGTTCAGGTAGCTTGGCGACAGGTCCAGCGTCTTGGCCAGCGCCGCCTGGGTCAGCCCGCGCTGCTCGCGCAGGCGGCGGAGCTTGTAGCCGAGGAAGAGCTTCTGCATGGACCCGCCTATCACCCGAAGATTATGCCGAAGTGCATATTTGCAACCTTGGCAAACCGCGCGCTGCGTTTGCAAAGATGTTCGCAACTTCGCACATTTTTCCCGCCCGGCCAATTGCCCTGTTGCAAATCTTGTGAATAATCCAGGCGTTCCGGTGAGAGGACCGCTGCCACAAGGTTCGCAAGGTCCTCCGCCGCTCGCCAAAGTGGGAAACGCCTGATGCAAGAAATTCTGGCCAAGTTGGACGCCATGCGCTCCGGTGCGCGGCTGGGCGGCGGCGAAAAGCGCGTCGCCGGGCAGCACGCCAAGGGCAAGCTGACCGCGCGGGAGCGCATCGAACTCTTCCTTGACGAAGGCTCGTTCGAGGAGTTCGACATGTTCGTGCAGCACCGCTGCAACGACTTCGGCATGGAAGGCCAGAAGGTTCCCGGCGACGGCGTGGTCACCGGTCACGGCACGGTGAACGGGCGTCTCGTCTTCGTCTTCAGCCAGGACTTCACCGTCTTCGGCGGCTCGCTGTCGGAAGCCCACGCCGAGAAGATCTGCAAGATCATGGATCAGGCGATGAAGGTCGGCGCGCCGGTCATTGGCCTGAACGACAGCGGCGGCGCCCGCATCCAGGAGGGCGTGGCCTCGCTCGGCGGCTACGCCGAGGTGTTCCAGCGCAACGTCAACGCCTCGGGCGTCATCCCGCAGATCTCCCTGATCATGGGGCCGTGCGCCGGCGGTGCGGTCTATTCGCCGGCCATGACCGACTTCATCTTCATGGTGAAGGACAGCTCCTACATGTTCGTGACCGGCCCGGACGTGGTGAAGACGGTCACGCACGAGGTGGTGACGGCGGAGGAGCTGGGCGGGGCGATCACCCATTCCAGCAAGTCCGGCGTCGCCGACATGGCCTTCGAGAACGACGTGGAGGCGCTGCTCCAGCTCCGCCGCTTCATCGACTTCCTGCCGGCCTCCAACCGCGAGCGGGCGCCGGAGCGTCCCTGCACCGACCCGATCGACCGCGACGACCTGTCGCTCGACACGCTGGTGCCGGAGAACCCGAACAAGCCCTACGACATGAAGGAGCTGATCCTCAAGACGGTCGACGAAGGCGACTTCTTCGAGCTTCAGCCGGACTACGCCAAGAACATCATCATCGGCTTCGGCCGCATGAACGGCAGCACGGTCGGCATCGTCGCCAACCAGCCGATGGTGCTCGCCGGCTGCCTGGACATCGACAGCTCCAAGAAGGCCGCGCGCTTCGTGCGCTTCTGCGACGCCTTCGAGATCCCGATCCTGACCCTGGTGGACGTCCCCGGCTTCATGCCCGGCACCTCGCAGGAATACGGCGGCATCATCAAGCACGGCGCCAAGCTGCTGTTCGCCTACGCCGAGGCCACCGTGCCGAAGATCACCGTCATCACGCGCAAGGCCTACGGCGGCGCCTATGACGTGATGGCGTCCAAGCATCTGCGCGGCGACATCAACTACGCCTGGCCGTCGGCGGAGATCGCGGTGATGGGGCCGAAGGGTGCCGTGGAGATCATCTTCCGCGGCGACATCGGCGACACCGCCAAGATCGAGGCGCGCACCGAGGAGTACCGGCAGAAGTTCGCCAACCCGTTCGTGGCGGCGTCGCGCGGCTACATCGACGACGTCATCATGCCGCACGGCACCCGCCGGCGCGTCATCAAGGCGCTGTCCATGCTGAAGAACAAGCAGCTCCAGAACCCCTGGCGCAAGCACGACAACATCCCGCTCTGAAGGCGCGCCGCCCCATGACGACCCTGTTCTCCAAGATCCTGATCGCGAACCGCGGCGAGATCGCCTGCCGCGTCATCCGCACGGCGCGCCGCCTGGGCATCAAGACGGTCGCCGTCTATTCGGACGCCGACAGGAACGCCCTGCACGTCGAGATGGCCGACGAGGCCGTCCACATCGGCGCCGCTCCTTCGGCGCAGAGCTACCTGTTGATCGACCGCATCGTCGACGCCTGCAAGAAGACCGGCGCCCAGGCCGTCCATCCCGGCTACGGCTTCCTGTCGGAGAAGCGCGAGTTCCAGGAGGCGCTGGCCGCGGCCGGGATCGCCTTCATCGGCCCGGACGCCCACGCCATCCAGGCGATGGGCGACAAGATCGAGTCCAAGAAGCTGGCCAAGGCCGCGGGCGTCAGCACGGTGCCCGGCTATCTGGGCGTCATCGCCGACGACAGCGAGGCGGTGACCATCGCCCGCGACATCGGCTATCCGGTGATGATCAAGGCGTCGGCCGGCGGCGGCGGCAAGGGCATGCGCGTGGCCTGGAACGACGAGGAGGCCCGCGAAGGCTTCCGCTCGGCCCAGAACGAGGCGCGCTCGTCCTTCGCCGACGACCGTGTCTTCGTCGAGAAGTACATCCAGCAGCCGCGCCACATCGAGATCCAGGTGCTGGCGGACGGGCAGGGCACGGCCCTGTACCTGGGCGAGCGCGAATGCTCGATCCAGCGCCGCCACCAGAAGGTCATCGAGGAGGCGCCGTCGCCCTTCCTCGACGCCGCCACCCGCAAGGCGATGGGCGAGCAGGCCGTGGCGCTGGCCCGCGCCGTGGACTACAAGTCCGCCGGCACGGTCGAATTCATCGTCGACGCCGAGCGCAACTTCTACTTCCTGGAGATGAACACCCGCCTCCAGGTGGAGCATCCGGTCACCGAGCTGGTCACCGGCCTCGACCTTGTCGAGCTGATGATCCGCGTCGCGGCGGGCGAGAAGCTGACGCTGCGCCAGGAGGACATCCACCTGCACGGCTGGGCCATCGAGTCCCGCGTTTATGCGGAGGACCCGTTCCGCAACTTCCTGCCCTCCACCGGTCGGCTGACCCACTACCGTCCGCCGTCGGAGGACCCGCATGTCCGCGTCGACACCGGCGTCTACGAGGGCGGCGAGATCTCCATGTACTACGACCCCATGATCGCCAAGCTGTGCAGCTGGGGTTCGACGCGCGACGCCGCCATCGCCCGCATGCGCGAGGCGCTGGACCAGTATTACATCCGCGGCGTCAGCCACAACATCCCGTTCCTCGCTTCGCTGATGGCCAACCCGCGCTTCGTCGAAGGCCGGCTGACCACCAACTTCATCGCCGAGGAATACCCCACCGGCTTCCACGCCTCCGACCTGCCGCCGGACGACCCGGCGATCCTGATTGCCGTGGCCGCGGTGATCCACCGCTGCCTGAACGACCGCGACATCCAGATCTCCGGCAAGATGCCGGGCAACAAGGTCCGGGTGCGCGACGACTGGGTCGTCGTGATGGACGGCGCGCAGCATCCGGTGCATGTCCACCCGACGGACGGCAGCCCGCAGCGCATCGGCTACACCGTCGATTTCGAGGGCAGGCACCATGTGGTGTGGAGCGACTGGACGCTCGGCCAGCCGCTGTTCCGCGGTACGGTGAACGGCGCGCATGTCTGCGTCCAGGTCGACCGCGTCGGCGTCGGCTACCGCCTGTCCCACTCCGGCGCCCAAGCGCTGGTCAAGGTGCTGACACCGAACGCCGCGCGGCTCGACGCGCTGATGCCGGTGAAGGCGCCGCCGGACATGTCGAAGTTCCTGCTGTCGCCGATGCCCGGCCTGCTCGTCTCGGTCGCCGTGACCGAGGGGCAGGAGGTCAAGGCCGGCGAGGTGCTGGCCGTGGTCGAGGCGATGAAGATGGAAAACATCCTGCGCGCGGCGCAGGATGGCACGGTGTCCAAGGTGCACGCGACGCCCGGCTCCAGCCTGGCGGTCGATCAGAAGATCCTGGAGTTCGCGTGAGCCAAGCGGGCTCCGACATATAGGGAAAGGTAAGGACGATGGCTTTCGCAAACACGCTTTCGCAGCGTGCCGCTTCGCTTCTCGAGACGGTCGCCCCGCGGGGCGGCCTGCTCACCGCCGCCACCGCGGCGGTTCTGGGCAGCCTGCTCCTGGCCGCCTCGGCCAAGGTGCAGGTGCCCTTCTGGCCGGTTCCGATGACGATGCAGAGCATGGTCGTCATCCTGCTCGGCATGGCCTACGGCAGCCGCCTCGCCACGGCGACGGTCCTGCTGTACCTGCTGGAAGGCCTCGCCGGTCTGCCGGTCTTCGCCGGTCCGGGCGCCGGCCCGGCCTATATGGCCGGCCCGACCGCCGGCTACCTGCTGGGCTTCGTCCTGGCCGCCGGCGTCACCGGCTGGCTGGCCGAGCGCGGCTGGGACCGCAGCCCGCTCAAGGCCGTCGGCGCCCTGGCGATCGGCCATGCCCTGCTGTTCGTTCCGGGCGTGGCCTGGATGGCCGTCCTGTTCGGCGGCGAGAAGGCCGTCGCTCTGGGCCTGACGCCGTTCCTGGCCGCCACGGTCCTGAAGACCGCGCTGGGTGCCGCGATCATGCAGGCCGCCTGGAAGGTCGTCGCCCGCCGGTCGCAGGCTTAATCAGGCTGGGTTTGCCCCCTCCCTAACCCTCCCCCGCCTTTGGC
>NZ_WHOR01000079.1:0-21671 GCF_013340925.1 Azospirillum formosense | reverse complement strand
GGGCTGGCGACCGGCTGTCTCGATGTGTCCGATGGTCTGGTCGCCGATCTCGGCCATCTGTGCGAGGAATCGGGTTGCGCCGCGGTTCTGGAGTCGGGGCACGTCCCCCTATCGGATGCCGCAAGATCGGTGATCGGCGACGACCCGGTGCGCTTCGCCATGGCGCTGACCGGCGGCGACGACTACGAGCTGCTCTTCACCGCCGCGGACGACTCCGCACCGGCGCTCGCCGCCCTGTCGGCGGAGACAGGGGTGCCGGTGACGGCCATCGGCCGATTGCTGGACGGGCCGGCGGGCGAGGTCACGGTGGCCGATGCGCAGGGGCGGGTTATGGACCTGCCGATTCGCGGCTGGGACCATTTCTAAGAGCATCCTCGCAGCGCGACTCCGCTTAACGCAATCGAAAGCAGGGCGGCGCTAGGCTCGACCCGTTCCGTTTCCGGGGAAGGGTGGGCGTGGTCAAGGCCGTCATATTGCTGGTATTGGGTCTGCTGCTGCTGGGCGGCGCGGGCTTCGGCGGCTGGATGATCTACAACAAGTATTTCGTCGAGCACGAGGAGTCGGCCGCCAAGAAGGAGGAGCCGCCGCCCAAGCCGCCCACCGGCTTCGTCCGCATGGCTCCCTTTGTCGTTCCGGCCATCGGCACGCAGAAGGTCGAGCAGTTCGTGACCGTGGTCGTCACGCTGGAGGTTGTTCTCGACAAGGTTCCCTATGTCCAGGCCCGCCAGCCGCTGGTCTTCGACCGCTGCCTGTCGGCCCTCTATGCGGGTGTCGACGACCGGTCGGTGATGACGGGCAACTTGGTCAACATCATTGCCGTAAAAGAAAAACTCGCCGCCGCCGCCGCGAAAGTGGTGGGGGAAGGCGTGGTGCAAAATGTTCTTGTTCAGGTGGTTACACAGCGCAATTTGTAACCGTTCTTAAAAAATCCTATCCGAAAGTCAGGAGCGCCTCGGCCAAATCGCCGCGCCTATTCGGGCGTGGCGGCTGTTGCATTGTGCCCTTCTCTTGGGCATCCTTTTTCCGGAACAACTCGCCCGTCATCCACCTTCGTTTGCACGGGTCGTTTTCACGACAAGGCGGTAATCGGGCCCGAAACCATAAGAATTTGGGGGAACCGATGGCAGCAGCGTTCGTCATCATCATCGCCAGTGGCCTGTTGGCCCTGGCGTATGGGTACTACGCCGGCAAGCAAGTCATGGCGGCCTCCGCCGGGTCCGACCGCATGCAGGAAATCGCAGCGGCCGTGCAGGAGGGCGCCCGAGCCTATCTGAATCGCCAGTACACCACCATCGCCATCGCCGGCGTGGTTCTGCTCATCATCCTCGGCGCGTTCCTCGGCCTTCATGTGGCCATCGGATTCCTGATCGGATCGGTCCTGTCGGGGGCCGCCGGCTACATCGGCATGAACGTGTCGGTGCGGGCCAACGTGCGCACGGCCCAGGCGGCGACCCTTGGCCTGGCCCCGGCGCTCGACATCGCCTTCAAGGCGGGGGCGATCACCGGCATGCTGGTGGTCGGGCTGGGGCTGCTGGGGGTAGGTGTCTATTACGGCATCCTGACGATGATCTACCGCGTGACTGACCCGATCGAGGTGCGCGCCGTGCTGGAGGCCTTGGTCGCCCTCAGCTTCGGCGCGTCGCTGATCTCCATCTTCGCGCGGCTGGGCGGCGGCATCTTCACCAAAGGGGCCGACGTCGGCGCCGATCTGGTCGGCAAGGTCGAGGCCGGCATTCCGGAGGACGATCCCCGCAATCCCGCGGTGATCGCGGACAATGTGGGCGACAATGTCGGCGACTGCGCCGGTATGGCCGCCGACCTCTTCGAAACCTACGCCGTCACCATCGTCGCCACCATGCTGTTGGCGGCGATTTTCTTTTCGGGCGAGGTGATTCGCCTGCTGCTCGTCTACCCGCTGGTCATCGGCGCGGTCTGCATCGCCGCCTCCGTCGCCGGCACCTTCTTCGTGAAGCTGGGCAGCAACAACAACATCATGGCCGCCCTGTACAAGGGTCTGGCCGCCACCGCGGGCATCTCGCTGATCCTGATCCTGATCGTGACCGCGATCATGTTCGGATTCACCCGGCCCATCCCGTTGAACGGCGGCGGCCACGTCACCGGCGGCAACCTGTTCGTCTCCTCTCTGGTCGGGCTGGGCGTGACCGGCCTGCTGGTGTGGATCACCGAATACTACACCTCCACCGCCTTCCGCCCGGTGCGCAGCGTCGCCCGCGCGTCGGAAACCGGGCACGGCACCAACGTGATCCAGGGTCTCGCGGTGTCGATGGAGGCGACGGCGCTTCCGGTTCTGGTCATCTGCGTCGGCATCATCATCGCCTACGGGCAGGCCGGCATCTTCGGCATCGGCATTGCCGCGACCACGATGCTCGCGCTGGCCGGCATGGTGGTGGCCCTGGATGCCTACGGCCCGGTGACCGACAACGCGGGCGGCATCGCGGAGATGGCCGACATGCCGAAGGACATCCGCGTGACGACCGACGCGCTGGATGCCGTCGGCAACACCACCAAGGCGGTGACCAAGGGCTACGCGATCGGCTCCGCCGGCCTCGCCGCTCTGGTGCTGTTCGCCGCCTATGTGCAGGATCTGAAGCACTATTTCCCGAATGTGGCGGTCGAGTTCCGGCTGGACGATCCTTATGTGGTCGTCGGGCTGCTGATCGGCGGCCTGCTGCCCTATCTGTTCGGGGCGATGGGCATGACCGCGGTCGGGCGCGCCGCCGGCTCGGTGGTGGTGGAGGTGCGCCGCCAGTTCCGTGAGATCAGCGGCATCATGGAGGGCACCGCAAAGCCCGACTACGGCCGCGCCGTCGACATGCTGACCCGTGCCGCGATCAAGGAAATGATCATTCCATCGCTGCTGCCGGTGCTGGCGCCGGTGGTCCTGTACATCGTCATCGCCGCCATCGCCGGCCAGGCGCAGGCCTTCGCCGCCTTGGGCGCCATGCTGCTGGGCACCATCGTGACGGGGATCTTCGTCGCCATTTCGATGACCTCGGGCGGCGGCGCCTGGGACAACGCCAAGAAGTACATCGAGGAGGGAAACCACGGCGGCAAGGGCTCCGACGCGCACAAGGCGGCGGTGACTGGGGACACCGTCGGCGATCCCTACAAGGACACCGCCGGCCCGGCGGTCAACCCGATGATCAAGATCACCAACATCGTGGCGATCCTGCTGCTGGCGATCCTCGCCCAGATTGGCTGAGTCGGATCGACATCGATCGGGACGGCACCAAAGGAAAAGCCCCGCGAAAGCGGGGCTTTTCGTGTCTCGGCAGAGCGGCTGGCGTCAGCGGCCGGGACCGCGGTTGCGCGAGTCCTTGGCGGAGAAGCGCCCGACGTTGCCGAGCATCTGTTCGAGGAAGCTCAACTCGCGGCCGGCGGTGGGGGTGCTGCGATCGACGATGTCGATCTGCTGACCGTCGGTGGCGTCGAGTTGCTTCATTTCCGTCACCACGCCCGCGTCGTCGAAATGGACGACGACGACGCGGCGCTCCATCACGCTCGGCTGGAAGAAGGCGACCTTCTCCGTCTTCTGACCGATGTAGTACCAGACATTCTGGTCGAAGGTTCCCACGGAGGTCGGCGTGCCGAGGATGTCCGCCACATCCTCCCGCCGCGACTGGCCGGCCTTGATCTCGGCGATGCGGTCGGGGTCCGCCATGTTGCCGCGGGTCGCCACGGTGGGCGAGCACGCGGAGACGGCGAGACCCAGAAAGGCGAAGGCGCACAGCGCCGAAGGAATCGATCTCGTCATGGTGCTCAGGCTATGATGGCGCGGGCGGACCGCCGGACCCTTGCGGCAGGCCGGACTCCGCCCGCAATGCCGGGACAATCGCACCGCGCGGTTTGTCCTGTCAACGAAACTCCGAGCGAGAGAGAAACCGTGCTTGACCGCCTGTTCCGGCGTCGCCGTGAGGCCCGCGCCGTCGCCGATTTCTATCTCACGATCGTGGCGCAGGCCCGCTTGCCGGCCTTCTACCGTGACCTTGGCGTTCCCGATACGTTGGACGGGCGCTTTGACATGGTGGTGCTTCATGTCTTCTTGGTGATGCGCCGCCTGAAAGGGCAGGGCGCCGCCGCCGCGGACCGCTCACGCCTTCTTTTCGAAGCGATGATCGACCATTTCGAGAAATCGCTGATGGAGCAGGGGGTGGGCGACAGCGGAGTCGGGCGGCGCATCAAGACCATGGCGCGCGGCATCGCCGGCCGGATCGAGGTCTACGACCGTGCGCTCGCCGCCGAGGACGGTGACGAGGGCGACGCGGCGTTGCAGGTCGCGCTCGACAACAACGTCTATGGCACCGTATCGGAGGTGCCGCCGCAGCGGCTGGCCGTCCTGGCGGCCTATGTCCGGCGCGAGGCCGCCGGGCTGGAGACGCAACCGCTGGAGTCGCTCATGGCCGGAGAGGTTCGCTTCGGTCCACCGCCCGAAGCGGGCTGACCCCACCCATCGGGTCTCTCCTTGCTGTTGGCCGCGCCAATTGGACTTGCCTTTCCCGGCGTCCGAATTCATCTGACACTGAGACGAAGGCGCCCGCTCCAGAACAGGCGCTGTGACAAGGAACTGCCTGACATGCGCAACACGCCCCCGCACTCCGCCGGCCCCGCTCCGGAATTTTCGCGCATCGTCCGCGCCGACGCCGTCCACCGCGACGGCGATCTGGTCGAAGCCATCGAGGCGACGGAAGCCGAGCGCAAGGCGCTGGCCGAGCGGTTCGAACTGGAGGGAATCGGGCGGTTGACCGCCAGGGTCCGCCTACGATCCGTGCGCGGCGGCCAGATGGTGCGGGTGGAAGGGGAATTGGAAGCCGACGTGGTGCAGACCTGCGTCGTCACGCTGGAACCGGTCCCCGCCCAGGTTTCCGATCGCTTCGGCGCGCTGTTCGCGCCGGAGTCGATGGTCCCCAGCGAGGAGGACGAGATCGAGATCGACCCGAACGTCGCCGAGGAGGACATTCCGGAGGCGATGACCAACGGGCGCATCGACATCGGCGAACTGACCGCCCAGCATTTGTCCCTGGCGCTCGATCCCTATCCTCATGCAGAAGGCGTGGCGTTCGACGGGTACAGCGAAGGCGAAGATGAGGAGGAGGGCATGGCTCCCGCCGATGATGATGCCGGCGACGCTTCGGAGAAGCCGAACCCGTTCGCCGCGCTGGAACGTCTGAAACGACAGAATTGAGGGCGGAACGGGCTTGCCCTTCGGGGGCAATTGCCGTATTGAATGCCGCTCGCGTCAGGCGGCCCCTCTTCGGGCCGCCTTTTACAATGAAGAGAGTTTACGGCCATGGCTGTTCCGAAGAAGAAGACCTCCAAGTCGCGCCGCAACATGCGTCGCTCGCACCACGCTCTCCCGACCTCGTCCTACGCCGAGTGCTCGAACTGTGGCGAGCTGAAGCGCCCGCACCATGTCTGCGGCTCTTGCGGTCACTACGACCAGCGCGAAGTGGTTCAGAGCGCTCCGGCGGCCTGATGGCGGTTTGGTTGGCCGCCCTACGTCCTAGCCAGGGAGCCTGTCCGCGGTGAGCCAGCGCCTGACCATTGCCCTTGATGCCATGGGCGGTGACAAAGGACCCGACATGGTGATTGCCGGGGCGGACATCGCCCGCGAGCGTCACCCGCAGGTGCATTACCTGCTGTTCGGGGACACCGCCCGCATCGAGCCGCTGCTCGCGCAGCGGCCCGCCTTGAGAGCGGTGGCCGAGGTGCGCCACACCCCGGACGCCGTGGCCGGCGACGCCAAGCCGTCGGTCGCGCTGCGCGCCGGGCGCCAGTCGAGCATGCGTCTCGCCATCGACTCGGTGGCGAGCGGGCAAGCCGCCTGCGTGGTGTCCGCCGGCAACACCGGCGCGCTCATGGCCATGGCCAAGTTCGTGCTGAAGACGATTCCCGGAATCGACCGTCCGGCCATCGCCTCGTTTTTCCCGACCCTGCGCGGGGAGAGCGTCATGCTCGACCTCGGCGCCAACACCGAATGCCAGCCCGAGAACCTCGTGCAGTTCGCCGTGATGGGCGCGGTCTTCGCGCGCACCGCGCTGAACCTGTCCGAGCCGACCATCGGCGTGCTGAACATCGGTTCGGAAGAGGTGAAGGGGAACGAGGTGGTGCGCGCCGCCGCGACCCGTCTGCGCGAAATGCCGCTGCCCGGGCGTTTCCACGGATTCGTCGAGGGCAACGACATCGCCACCGGCACGGTGGACGTGATCGTGACCGACGGCTTCACCGGCAACGTCGCCCTGAAGACCGCGGAAGGCACGGCGAAGCTCTTCACGGAGTTCCTGCGCCGGACGTTCCAGTCCTCCTGGACGGCGCGTCTCGGCTATCTGCTGGCCCGCGGGGCCTTCAAGCGGTTGAAGCAGCGCACCGATCCGCGCCGCTACAACGGCGCCATGTTCCTGGGCCTGCGCGGCGTCTGCGTGAAGAGCCACGGGGGCACCGACGCCATCGGGTTCGCCAACGCCATCGGTGTGGCCTACAATCTGGCGGCAAACGGTTTCAACGACCGAATCAAGGAAGAGATGCAGCGTCTTGCCGACGCCAAGCCTCTTCCCGACACGAAGGCGGCGGCGGTCTAACATCATGGTCAAGCGTTCCCGAGTTCTCGGCTGCGGTTCCTACCTCCCGGCCAACGTCGTCACGAATCGCGACCTCGAAGCCCGTGTGGACACCTCGGACGAGTGGATCGTCCAGCGCACCGGCATCAAGTCGCGCCACATTGCGGCCGACGGGGAACTGACCTCCGACCTCGCCATCGCCGCGGCGACCCGCGCGCTGGAGCATGCCGGGGTTGACGCTTCCAGCATCGACTGCATCGTGCTCGCGACGACGACTCCGGACAACACCTTCCCGGCGACCGCGACGAAGGTGCAGGCGGCTCTGGGGACCAAAGGCTTCGCGCTGGACATCCAGGCGGTGTGCGCCGGCTTCGTCTACGCCATGTCGATCGCCGACAACTTCATCCGCATCGGGCAGGCCAACCGCGCCCTGGTCATCGGCGCGGAGACCTTCTCCCGCCTGCTCGACTGGAAGGACCGCACGACCTGCGTCCTGTTCGGCGACGGCGCCGGGGCCGTGGTGATGGACGGCTACGACGCCGCCGGGACATCGGCGGACCGTGGCGTGCTGTCCACCCACCTGCATTCGGATGGTGCCCAATACGGGCTGCTCTACGTCGATGGCGGCCCGTCGACCACCGGCACGGCCGGCCATGTGCGGATGAACGGACAGGACGTGTTCCGTCACGCCGTCAGCAAGCTGTCCTCGGTCGTCGAGGAGGCTCTGGCGGCCAACGGTCTGGAGCCGTCGGCGGTGGATTGGCTGGTGCCGCACCAGGCCAACCAGCGGATCATCGACGGCATCGCCCGCAAACTGAAGTTGCCGTCCGACAAGGTCGTGCTCACGGTGGACCGCCACGGCAACACGTCCGCCGCGTCGATCCCGCTCGCGCTGTGCGAGGCGGTGCACGACGGCCGCGTGAAGCGTGGCGACTTGATCCTCATGGAAGCCATCGGCGGTGGCCTGACCTGGGGTGCCGCGATGGTGCGCTGGTAGGCAACGCACCTGCTTTGCCTCCCCAAAGGGCTGCGTTTGCTGCGCTGCTCACAACGACGCGATCCAAGCTTTTGAATTGACCGGGTTCTTTCCCCGGATTACGGTTTTTCCCCTATGGTTTCGGGGGGGAAGCGAACCATGTCACAGAACACCGTTACCCGCGCGCAGCTCAGCGAAGCGGTCTACCAAGAGGTCGGCCTGTCGCGCAACGAATCCGCCGATCTGGTCGAAAGCGTCCTGGAGGAGATCTCCGACGCTCTGGCCCGCGGCGAGATGGTCAAGATATCATCCTTCGGCAGTTTCCAGATCCGGCAGAAGGGGCAGCGGGTCGGCCGCAACCCGAAGACCGGGGAGGAGGTGCCGATCCTGCCCAGGCGCGTCCTGGTCTTCCGGGCGAGTCACGTCCTGAAGAACCGCATCAACGAGGTCGTCGAGGCGGAGGAGGCCGAGGCGCAGCGCGTGAAGGCGGCTTCCTGATCCGCCGCACGGGGCGGTGGACAAATTAGGTTTCCCGGAAAGGTTTCCCGGACATGAAGTCGCGCGGCACCACGAAGTCCGCCACGGCGTTCCGCACAATCAGCGAGGTGTCGTCCGACCTGGACGTGCCGCAGCATGTACTGCGTTTCTGGGAGGGCAAGTTCCCGCAGCTCCGTCCGCTCAAGCGTGGAGGAGGGCGGCGCTACTACCGTCCGGAAGACGTGGACCTGCTGCGGCAGATTCAAAACCTGCTGTACGGCGAGGGCTATACGATCAAGGGCGTCCAGCGTCTTCTGAAGGACGGGAAGGTGGACGACGATCCGGACGCCCGGAGGGTGGCGGAGACGCCGGAAGAACCGGATGGCCCCGACACCTTTGAGGCCGTTCCTGACGAAGCGGCCGTGGCCTTGCTCGACGGGGACGAGGGCGCTCCGGTCGTTGCGCTCGACGGCCTGTCGGACACCATCCGGCAGGCCATCGCCCAGGCGCTCGACGAGTTGAAGGAGGCGCGTCTTCTGCTCGCGGTAGGAGAAGAAAAAGAAATTCGAGAAGTGTGAAAAAAGTGAACTGTAGCGCTTGCGTTGGACCAATGTCCCGGCTATAGTCCCGCTCCCTTCCAGAACGAAGGGCGGTCCGTCGAACGGAGCGTAGCGCAGCCTGGTAGCGCATCAGACTGGGGGTCTGGGGGTCGCAGGTTCAAATCCTGTCGCTCCGACCAATGTTCTGGAAGATGAAAAGGCCTTGGAGCTGATCGGCTCCAAGGCCTTTTCTTTTGTTTTTCCCCAACGTCCGGACTGCAGAAGCCGCCGGGCCTCTGCTGGAGAAGCCGGCGGCGGTTCCGTTGCAATGCGCGTCCGCTCAGGCGGCGCTCTCCGACGCGGCCATGGCCTCGTCGGTGGCGGCGTCCTGCTGGTTCATCCTGCGCCGTTGCGCTGCCATGTCGATCAGGGCCGTGCGCAGCGCCGGATGGCGGGCGGTGAACTGGTTGAAGTCGCGCCGCTCCAGCACTTGGAACTGGCAGTAGTCGACCGCAGCGACGTCGGCGTTGCGCCGCTGGCCGCTCAGCAGGGCCATCTCGCCGAACATCGTGCCGGCGCCCAGGCGAATGGTCTGGCCCTCCATGAGCACCTCCACGGCGCCGGAAGAGATGAAGTACATGGCGTTGGCGCGGTCCCCCTTGCGGATGATCCGCTCGCCGGGCACCGCCGACTTGGGCCGAAACAGCATCATCAGCCGCTCCTGCTCGTGCGCGTCCAGCAGCGACAGCACCGGGAAGGTCTTGGCCAGCGCCTGTATCTGCAGGTCGTGCTCCTTCTCGCGCTCCTCCGCCTGGTGGCGGGCGTCGGCGAGGCTGCTCTGGAGATGCTCGAACTGCTCCCAGCCATAGGGCGGCACCCCGGCGGTGCGCTTGGCCTGGAGATGCTTGCGCAGCGCGGCGACGCCGGCGAAGACCGCCGGGTTCAAAGTGATCGACAGCAAGGCGCCGGCCAACACGAGGTCGCGTCCTTCCTCCGGCAACAGGCCGAGCGACAGGCCCAGCCCGACGAGGATGAAGGAGAATTCGCCGATCTGCGCGAGGCTGGCCGACACCGCCAGACCCATGCCCACCGGGAAGCGCAGCAGGATCACGATGCCAAAGGCGATCAGCGATTTGCCGACCACGATCAGGGCCACGACGGCGATGACCGCCAGAGGATCGCGCAGCAGGATCGACGGGTCGAACAGCATGCCGACCGACACGAAGAACAGAACGGCGAAAGCGTCCTGCAACGGCATCGAATCGGTGGCCGCCTTGTGGCTGAAACGCGACTCGTTCAGCACCACGCCGGCGAAGAAGGCGCCCAGCGCGAAGGACACGCCGAACAGCACCGCCGAGCCGTAGGCGACGCCGAGCGCGATGGCGAGAACGGACAGGGTGAACAACTCGCGCGAGCCGGTGCGCGCCACGTTGGTCAGGATCACCGGGACGACGCGCGGGCCGAGCACGATCGCCAGAACGGAGAAGGCCGCAACCTTGCCCAGCGTCAGAGCCAGCGTCAGCCAGATCGGTCCGTCCGAGCCGGCGCCATGGCCCCCAGCGGTGCCCGGCGCGTGGCCGCCCAGGACCTCCGCCAGGGCCGGCAGCAGCACGAGCGCCAGGACCATCGCGAGGTCCTCGACGATCAGCCAGCCGACCGCCACGCGGCCTTCGGCGGTGTTCAGCATGTCGCGCTCTTCCAGGGCCTTCAGCAGCACGACCGTGCTCGCCACCGACAGGCTGAGGCCCAGAACGAGACCGGCGCCGAGGCTCCAGCCCCACAGCCACGCCAGCCCGACGCCCAGTGCGGTGGCGAGGCCGATCTGGCCGACCGCGCCGGGAATGGCGATTTTCCGGACCGCCAGCAGGTCCGAGGGCGAGAAATGAAGACCGACGCCGAACATCAGGAGAATGACGCCGATCTCGGCCAACTGGGCGGCCAGGGCACCGTCGGCGACAAAGCCCGGCGTGAAGGGACCGATGATGATGCCGGCGACCAGATAACCGACGAGGGGAGGCAAGCGAATGCGGTCGGCGAGGTATCCGAAGATGAAGGCCAACCCGAATGCGATGGCGATCATGGAAATAAGCGGAACATCATGGGACATGCGAAAATCCTGGCTGCATCGGCGCGATGCCGCATAGTACGGATTTTGGCTGGCCGTGTGAGCAATGTCGTCGGGATTTTTCCAGTCGTTCGCCCGCATTCGCGGGGACTAATGTGCGATCGGCGCAAATTCGCCTTAATTGCCCAATGCTTCGGCATGGCGATCGGAATCCATGCGGTGTGACTTTGCTGGCCCGTCGCGTTCCGGGGCTGGATAAGCCGGCCGGGACCGCTATGCTCCGCGGGCGGATGGTGAGGGAAGAGCTATGGCAAGCAAGAGACGCAAGGCATCCAGGAAGGCCGGCCGGGGGCGATCCGCCGCGGGGCGTTCTCTGGCGGGCGAATCGATGGTTTTTGAGGGACGGGTGCCGCGACCGCAGGTCCGGACGTCCCCTGTCGTACGAAGCCGGAGCAATGGGAAACGCTCCGTCTCTCTGGACGGCGATTCAGGGGCCTTTCTCGGGCCGGAGCAACAGTATCTGTTGAGAAAGCGCCAGGAGGTCGAACGGCGCGAGGCCCGGTTTCGGCGCACCGTGGCCGGGATGCTGGTGGCGGTCGCTGCCGCTGCGGCGGCGGGCCTGTTCTGGGTGTTCGGCGGAATGTGAACCGGCCGGCGCCCGCGTCCCGAAGATGGGAGCGGGCGCGGCGCGATGCGTGTCAGGACCCCAGACGGCGGCGCAGGAGCGACAGCGGCTGCGGGTCGTCCAGCGACGGCTGGAAGGCGACGGTGATCTCCGTGATGGCGTGCGCCCAGCTCTCCGGGTTGGTGTTTTCCGGCGCCTCGGCGGAGGTGAATCCGGTGCGCAGGAGGAAGCGGTACTGGTCGGGGATGACGTGCCCGACCGCCCGGATCTCACCCTGATAACCGAAGCGCTCCCGCAGCTCGCGTGCCGTGGAGAAGCCTCGGCCGTCACGGAACTTCGGGAACTCGATCGCCACCAGGGCGAAACGGTCCAGGTCCGGCGCGACGGCCGGGGCCAGCGTGCCGCTCTTGACCCGGACGCCGAGCGCCGCGTTGCGCCCGTCGAAGCTCGCGCGTTCCGCCTGCCAGCGTTCGAAGGTGACGATGGCGGGGCGGTCGGCGGGAACCGGCTCGCCGTCGGCGACAGCGACCCAGTCGTCCTCGACGATGCGGCCGTCTTTAATGAGCGGCATAGACTCTCTCCTTGAACGGGCCGTGGCCGACGCGCTTCAGCGTGTCGATGAAGCGCTCCCCGTCGTGCCGGCTGGACAGATAGACCTCGACGATGGCCTCGATGGCATCCACCGTCTCGTCGGCGGTCACCGCCGGGCCGAGGATGTCGCCGATCGCCGTGGTCAGGGTCGGGTCGCCGCCCACAGTGATCTGGTAGAACTCCTCGCCCTTCTTGTCGACGCCGAGGATGCCGATGGCTCCGACATGGTGGTGGCCGCAGGCGTTGATGCAGCCGCTGATCTTGATGCCCAGCTCGCCGATGGCCTGCTGCCGCGCCGGGTCGGCGAAGCGGGCCGAGATCGCCTGGGCCAGCGGGATCGAGCGGGCGTTGGCCAGCGCGCAGTAATCCAGGCCGGGGCAGGCGATGATGTCGCCGATCAGCCCGGCGTTCGGCGTGCCCAGCCCGTTGGCCTCCAGCGCCGTCCACAGGGTGAACAGCGCGTCCTGCCGGACATGGGCCAGCACGAGGTTCTGGGCATGACTGACGCGGAGTTCGCCGAAGCTGTGCGCGTCGGCCAGATCGGCGACCAGCTCCATCTGCTCCGAGGTGGCGTCGCCGGGGATGCCGCCGGCGGGCTTCAGCGAGATGGTGGCGGCGGCGTAGCCGGGAACCTTGTGGGCAAGCACGTTGACCGCCACCCAGCGCGCGAAGTCCGGGTTCGCAGCCTTGGCAGCCTGGAAGGACTCCGGCTCGTCGGCCAGCGTCTCGAAGGCCGGGCCGCCGAAGCGGCGGCGGATCTCGTCGACGACCTCTGGGGCGAGGCGGTATTTCGGGCCGCGCAGGCGGGCGAACTCCTCCTCCACCTCCCGGGTGAATTTCTCCTGGCCCAGCTCGTGGACGAGGATCTTGATGCGCGCCTTGTAGAGGTTGTCGCGCCGGCCGTACTGGTTGTAGACGCGCAGGATGGCTTCGAGATAGGCGACGAAGTCCTCCTCCGGCACCCAGTCGCGGACCAGCTTGCCGACGAAGGGCGAGCGGCCGAGGCCGCCGCCGACATAGAAGGTGAAGCCGACCTCGCCCCGCTCGTTGCGCTTGGCGAAGACGCCGACGTCATGGACGCGGATGGCCGCGCGGTCGGCGTCCGACCCCATGATGGCGATCTTGAACTTGCGCGGCAGGAAGGTGAATTCGGGGTGCAGGGTCGTCCACTGCCGCAGGATCTCGGCGTAGACACGCCCGTCCACCACCTCGTCCCGCGCAGCACCCACGAACTGGTCGGTGGTCACGTTGCGCACGCAGTTGCCGCTGGTCTGCAGCGCGTGCATGTCCACCTCGGCCAGCTCGTGCAGGATGGCCGGGGTGTCCTCCAGCTTGATCCAGTTGAACTGGAGATTCTGGCGGGTGGTGAAGTGGCCGTAGCCCTTGTCGTACTTGCGCCCGATCTCGGCCAGCTTGCGGAGCTGCCGGGAGGTCAGCACGCCGTAGGGAACGGCGATGCGCAGCATGTAGGCGTGGAGCTGGAGATAGAGGCCGTTCATCAGCCGCAGGGGCTTGAACTCCTCCTCCGTCAGCTCGCCGGACAGGCGGCGCTCGACCTGGGCGCGGAACTGCTCGACGCGCTCCGCGACGAAGCGGCGGTCGATGTCGTCGTAGCTGTAGACCCCGGCGTTGCGGCCGGGCGCGATGTGGTTCATGGAACTCGCCCTTGTCAAAAGAGTGGCCGCCCTGTTCAGGCCGCAGCCTGCTTGCCGAGATCGATGCGGACGGTGGGGCCGAGCGCCCGGATGCGCTCCCGCGTCTTGACCGGCACCCGCTGCCCGTCGGTGACGCGCAGGTCGAAGGCGTAGACGTCCACGGCGAACTGATCGCCCTCCGCCTTGGCCTTGGCGGCGGCCAGGGCCTTTTCGGCGGCCGCCGCGTCCTCGAACAGGGCGGCGTCGTCCAGACGCTCCACCCAGCCGAGATCGGGGCCGGGGGCGAGGAAGATCACCTCGCCGTCGCGCAGGCGGTTGGCGGTGATGGCCTTCAACCCCGCCTCGTTGCTGGACTTATCGTTCAACGCCATGCCTTCAACTCCTAACACGTACGCTCACGCCGACACGGCGGTGGGAAACGGGTTCTGGCCGGTGGTCTGCTGCCACGCGCCGATCAGGGCGCGCAGCCGCACGACCTCTCCGACCACGACGATCGCGGGGCGCTTGGCCTGTAGCCGCACGACGTCCCGCGCGCAATGGGCAAGATTGGTCTCGATGACGCTCTGCGCCTCGGTGCTGGCGCTCGACACGATGGCGACCGGGGTCATCGGCGGCTTGCCGGCGGCTTCGAGCCGTTCGGCGATGGTCCCGATGGTGCCCAGCGCCATGTAGAACACCAGCGCGCCGGGCATCCGCGCCAGGACGTCCCAGTCCAGGTCAGCGGGCAGGCCGCCGGTCTTGTCGTGGCCGGTGACGAAGGTCGCGGTGGTGCCGAATCCGCGGTGGGTCACCGGGATTCCGGCGTAGGCCAGCCCGCCGATCCCCGCGGTCACGCCCGGCACCACGCGGAAGGGGATTTCAGCCTCGGCCAAAGCCAGGCATTCCTCGCCGCCGCGCCCGAAGACGAAGGGATCGCCGCCCTTCAGCCGCAGCACCCGTCGGCCTTCCCGCGCCAGTTCCACCAGGCGCGCGTTGATCGCCTCCTGCTTGGGCGAAGGGTGGCCGGCGCGCTTGCCCATGTCCACCAGAAGGGCGTCGGGATTGGCGGCCTCCAGGATGTCGCCGCCGACCAGCGCGTCGTGGACGATGGCGTCGGCCTCGCCCAGCGCCTTGGCGGCCAGCAGGGTCAGCAGGCCCGGATCGCCGGGGCCGGCCCCGGCCAGCCAGACGCTGCCCGGCTCGAAGGCGGGAAGGCGGGACAGAAGAGTCCGCGACAGAAGAGACGATGCGATCATGGCAGCCATCCTTTGGCGGCGATCAGATCCCGGCAGGCGCGCAGCACCTCGGGTCCCTTGGCGCCGGCGGCGCGCAGGCGGTCGCGGAGCGCGGCGAGTTCGGCCAGCCGGTCCGCCCAGACGGCGGGGAACAGCGTTTCCAGCCGTTCGCGGAGGACCTGGGCCAACGCCGGGCTCTTGCCCCCCGTGGAGACGGTCATCAGAAGGTCGCCGCGCCGTATCACAGACGGCGCGTGGAAATCACAGAGCGGAATCACATCCTCGACATTGACCAGGATGCCGCGGTCACGCGCCATGCGGGCCAGCGATTCCGCGACCGGGTCGTCGATGCCGACGACGAACAGCACCTGCACGCCATCCAAATCGGCGGGCGAGGGCAGGGCGCGGCGCAGAGCCGCTCCCGCAAGGGCGATCAATTCCGCATCCGGCTCCAGTGAATAGACCACCGGTGCCGCACCGCCATCCAGCAGCTGCGCCAGACGGCGCTTTGCCAGCGGTCCCCGGCCGACCAGCGCGATCCGCACATGCGTCGGGTCGAGAGCGATCGGGATCACCCTGGCCACCCGTAATGCACACTGGAGATATCGTGAATAAGCATCATGGGCGCATTTAAGCGCGATGGCAGGGTGTAATCAACAGATTTCACAAAATCACTTAAACCTATAATACATGTAGACAATGTATATGCATTGCAACGCCGTGAAACTGGTGTTAATGTGCAATTCAGAACAAATACTCCACTATGTGGATAGGCAAATACGTCATGCTTGATGGACTTGCTCGCGCTGTAAAAATCGACCGCGTGGCCGAACTGACCGAACGGTATGGGCGGTTGGACGGGGCGGTGCTACTGAAGGCCCTCCTGCGTGATGAATTTGACGGCCGCATCGCTGTGGTTTCCTCCTTCGGAACCGAGTCGGCGGTGCTGCTCGCCCTGGCCGCGGAGGCCGATCCGTCATTTCCGGTGCTCTTCGCCAACACGGGAAAGCTGTTTGGCGAAACGCTGCGCTATCGCGACAAGCTGATCGCCGCTCTCGGCCTTACCGGCGTGCGCACGATCGGTCCGACCGACGCGGATCTGGCGGCGGAGGACCCCGACGGCTTGCTGTTCACCCGCTCGCACGACGCCTGTTGTCATCTGCGCAAGACGGTGCCGCTGGACCGTGCGCTGGACGGGTTCGACGCCTGGGTGACCGGGCGCAAGCGGTTCCAGGCCGCCACGCGCGCCGCCCTTCCCCTGTTCGAGGCGGAGGAGGGCACGGGCCGCATCAAGATCAACCCGCTGGCCCATTGGGACCGCGAGCGGATTGAACAGGAATTCACCCGGCGCAACCTGCCGCGCCACCCGCTTGAGGCCGATGGCTTCCTGTCCATCGGCTGCTTCACCTGCACCGAGCGTGTCGCTCCCGGTGCGGACCCGCGGTCGGGCCGCTGGGCCGGAACCGCCAAGACCGAATGCGGCATACACACCTTCAAGAAGACCGGAACCGCACAATGACCGCCGATCTCGATTACCTTGAGAGCCAGAGCATCTACATCCTCCGCGAGGCCTACAACCGCATCGACAAGCTGGCTCTGCTGTGGTCGATCGGAAAGGACAGCAACGTCCTGCTCTGGCTCTGCCGCAAGGCGTTCTTCGGGCGCGTTCCGTTCCCGGTCGTCCAGCTCGACACCGCGATGGAACTGCAGGAGGTTTACGACTTCCGCGACCGCATCGCCGGGGAGTGGGACCTCGACCTGCGGGTGGAGCAGTGCCCGCCGGAAGCGGACATGGACCAGACCCTGCCGCCGCTGACCCGCGCCGCCGCCCGCAAGACGGAGGGGCTGAAGAACCTCCTGCGCACCGGCAAGTACCAGGGCATCATGGTCGGCATCCGCCGCGACGAGCAGGCGACCCGCGCCAAGGAGCGCGTCTTCTCCCCGCGCTCGCTGGAAGGCGACTGGGACGTGAAGGACCAGCCGGCGGAGTTCTGGGACCATTACAAGACCCGCTTCGACGAAGGCACCCACGTCCGCATCCATCCGCTGCTGCATTGGACCGAGCTGGACATCTGGCGCTATTCCAAGCGCGAGGGGATTCCCATCGTCCCGCTGTACTTCGCCAAGGACGGCAAGCGCTACCGCTCGCTGGGCGAGAAGAACATCACCTTCCCGGTGGACAGCACCGCCGGCACCATCGACGAGATCATCGCCGAACTGGTCGTGACCCGCATTCCGGAGCGCGCCGGCCGCGCCATGGACAACGAGGCCGAGGACAGCTTCGAGCGCCTGCGCAGCTCGGGCTACATGTAAGAAGCGGGGATTGGGACCATGGACATCCGGAACGAACTGAACGGCCAGCTCCGCATCGTCATCGTCGGCCATGTCGACCATGGCAAGTCGACGCTGATCGGGCGCCTGCTGAACGACACCGGCAGCCTGCCCGACGGCAAGGTGGAGCAGGTCCACGAGATGAGCCGCAAGCGCGGCATGCCCTTCGAATGGGCCTTCGTGATGGACGCGCTCCAGGCCGAGCGCGACCAGGGCATCACCATCGACACCACGCAGATCCACTTCAAGACGGAACAGCGGCCCTACGTCATCATCGACGCGCCGGGCCACACCGAGTTCCTGAAGAACATGGTGACCGGCGCCTCCCAGGCCGACGCCGCTCTGCTGGTGATCGACGCCGCCGAGGGCGCGCTGGAGCAGTCGCGCCGCCACGCCTTCCTGCTGCATCTGCTGGGCGTGCGGCAGGTGGCGGTCGCCGTCAACAAGATGGACCGCGTCGATTTCGACCAGTACCGGTTCGAGGCGGTGTCCCATGAGATCCGCGCCTATCTGGCCGAACTCGGCCTGCACACCTCCACGGTGATCCCGATCGCGGCGCGCCACGGCGACAACATCGTCACCCGCTCCGACAAGGCGCCGTGGTACGAGGGGCCGACCGTGGTGGAGGCGCTGGACGCATTCCGCCCGCAGCAGGCGCCGACCGAACTGCCGCTGCGCTTCCCGCTCCAGGACGTCTACAAGCCCGACGACCGCCGCATCCTGGCGGGCCGGATCGAGAGCGGGCGCCTGCGCGTCGGCGACACGCTGCGCTTCTCGCCGACCGGCGCCACCGCCACGGTGGTCAGCATCGAGGGGTGGAACCACAGCCAGCCCATCGTCGCCGCCCAGGCCGGCCAGAGCGTCGGCATCACGCTGGACAAGCGCATCTTCGCCGAGCGCGGCCACATCGCGCACCATGAAGAAGGGGCGCCGCACGTCACCCACCGGCTGGGCGTCCGTGCCTTCTGGCTGACCTCGGAGCCGCTGGCGGTCGGCAAAACCTACACGCTGAAGATCACGACGGGCGAGCACCGTGTGACGGTGGAGAGCATCACCGCCGTCATCGACATCGAGGATCTGTCGAGCACCCCGGCCAAGGCGGTCCACCGCAACGAGGTGGCCGAGGTCGTGCTGCGCTCCCGCTCGCCGATCGCCGTCGACCTCGCCTCGACGCTGTCGCGCACCGGTCGCGGCGTGCTGATCGACGGCCACGACGTGGTCGGCGGCTGCATCGTCGTCGAGGTGGACGAGGGCCCCGCCGCGTCGGCCAACACGACCGAGGTCTCGCACGCCGTCACGGCGGACGAACGCAACGCCGCCAACGGCCACAAGGGCGGCGTCCTCTGGCTGACCGGCCTGTCCGGGGCCGGCAAGTCCACGCTGGCCATGGCGCTGGAGCGCGCCCTGTTCGATCGCGGCTGGCAGGTCTTCGTGCTGGACGGCGACAACGTGCGCAACGGGCTGAACGCCGGGCTGGGATTCTCGGCGGAGGACCGGGCGGAGAACATCCGCCGCGTCGCCGAAACGGCCAAGCTGTTCGCCGACGCCGGCGTTCTGGTCATCGCGTCGCTGATCTCGCCGCTCCAGGCCGACCGGGCGCGGGCGCGGGCCATCGGCGGCGAGCGCTTCCACGAGGTCTATGTTGCCGCCGATCTCGCCACCTGCGAATCGCGCGATCCCAAGGGCCTGTACCGCCGGGCGCGCGCCGGGGAGATTCCGGAGTTCACCGGCGTCTCCGCCCCTTACGAGGCCCCGGAGTCGGCGGAGCTGACCATCGACACCGGCACGGTCACCCCGGTGGAGGCGCTGGGCGAACTGCTCGACTATGTGGACGGCGCGTTCGGCCGGAACGCCCTGAAGCGCGGCCGGGTGTAACGGCTTCGCTCTTCCGTTCCGGAAAAAGCCTCTTCGCGGCGACGCGAAGAGGCTTTTCCTATGTTGGATCGGATTTCACATTGCGAGACGTATTATGTGGAATCGCCGATTTCATCATTCGGCAATGTGTAATTCACTCTTCCTTCCGATAGAGGATGTGCTAAATAGGCGGGCAATTTCCTGCGAGGATGGAACCATGACCGCCCTGACCCGACGCTCCGCAATGCTGGCCGTGGCCGCCGTCGTCTCCCTGGCCGCCCTCACGCCCGGCGCGGCCCGCGCCGCCGAACCGGTGAAACTGGAGGTCGGCTACATTCCCATCCTTGCCGCCGCCCCGCTGTTCATCCTGGAAGGGGAAGGCTGGGCGCGCGAGGCGGGCATCGACCTGAAGCTGACCAAGTTCGAATCCGGACCGCACGCCATCCAGGCGATGGCCGCCGGCAAGATCGACCTGCTCTACGCCGGCGTCGCGCCGGTCCTGGTCGCCCGCTCGAAGGGCGCCGACGTGTCGGTGATCGCCAACTCGGCGGTCGAGGAGATGGTCGTCGCCAGCCGCGGCGAGTTCGCCAAGGCGCTGGGCGGCAAGGCCACCGCGGAGTCCGTTGCCAAGTTCGTCGCCGACAGCGGCCGCAAGGTGAAGATCGGCACGCAGCCGCCGGGCTCGGTTCCGGACACGGTGCTGCGCCACTGGCTGTTCAAGGTGGTGAAGGCCGACCCGGCCAACGTGGAGATCATCTCCATGGGCATCGAGAAGACCCAGCAGGCCCTGCTGGCCGGCGCCCTCGACGCCGCCACCATTCGTGAGCCGACGGTGACCGTGACCCAGAAGGTCGATCCGAACGTCGGTCTGCTCGCCACCGGCGCGGAGATGTTCCCCAACCAGCCCGGCACCGTCATCGCGGTCCGCGGCCCGGTCGCCAAGGAGCATGGCGAGGCGCTGACCCGTCTTCTCAAGGCGCACATCCGCGCCGTCGACCAGATCGCCAAGGACCCGGCCCGTTCCGCCAAGGTCGCCAACGAGTATCTGGGCAAGGGCCTGATGGAGCCGGCCACGCTTGAGGCCGCCTTCCGCTCGCCGGGGTCCAAGTTCGTCGCCGACCCGCATGGCGTGGTACCGGCGGTCGAGCAGATGATGGCCTACGCCAAGGAGATCGGCTCGGCCGAGGGCACCATCCCGGTGGCGGAGGCCTTCGACTTCCGCTTCTACGACGCGGCCGCCGCGAAGTAAGCGCGATGCGTCAGCCGTTGAAGCTTCACAGCTCCATCGCCCTGTCGGCGCTCGGCGTCGGCGCCTTCCTGCTCGCCTGGGAGGTGCTGGCGCGCAGCGGCGTCGTGCCCGCCGGGCTGCTGCCGTCGCCCAGCGCGGTGCCCGGCGCCTTCCTGGCGGAGTTCCGGTCCGGCACTTGGCAGGCCATGGTCTTCGCCAGCCTGTCGCACTACCTGTCGGGGCTGGGGCTCGGCACGGTTTTGGGCATCGCCTTCGGCACCGCCGCGGCGACCTGGGGCATCTGGGACGCCTTCCAGGCCTGGGTGGTGCGCATGCTGCGTCCCATCCCGTCCATCGCCTGGATTCCCTTCGCGATCATCTGGTTCGGCGTTAGCAAGTCGGCGGCGACCTTCCTGATCGCGCTGACGGTCTTCTGGATCAACTACTACGCCACCTACAGCGCGGTGCGCGGGGTGGACAAGGATCTGATCGAACTCGGCCACGCCTTCGGGCAGGGCGGGCTGATCCCGCGCCTGTTCAAGATCGTCCTGCCCGGCGCGCTGCCGGGCATCCTGTCCGGCGTGCGGGCCGGGCTGGGGCAGGGCTGGATGACCGTAGTGGCGGCGGAGCTGTTCGGCATCTCCGGCCTGGGCGCGCGCATGTCCGACGCCTCCGGCCTGCTCGCCACGCACATCGTCGTGCTCTACATGGTCACCATCGCGGCGCTCTACGGCGTCTGCGACTTCCTGTTCATGCAGGTTCAGCAGCGGGTGCTCGCATGGCAAAAGTAAACGGTTCCGCTGTGATCGACTTGAAGGGCGTCGCCATCGGCTATGGCGCCGAGGCTCCGCCGGTCTTGGTGGACGTCGATTTGTCCATCGAGCGCGGCAGCTTCGTCGCCATCGTCGGGCCGTCCGGCGTCGGCAAGTCCACGCTGCTGCGCGTCGTCGCCGGGCTGCACACGGCGCGCGCCGGTGCCGTCACCATCCACGAGACGAAGAAACCGGGCCACCGTCCGGTCAGCCTCGTCTTCCAGGACGCCCGCCTGCTGCCTTGGCGGCGTGTCGCCAAGAATGTCCGTTTCGGTCTGGAGGGCTTGCCGATCGCCACCGCCGAGCGGGAGGAACGGGTGGCCGCCGCGCTGCGCCTCGTCCGGCTGGACGATTACGGCCGGCGCTGGCCCTATGAGCTGTCGGGCGGTCAGCGCCAGCGCGTCGGCATCGCCCGCGCTTTGGCCGTCGATCCCGACATCCTGCTGATGGACGAGCCGTTCGGCGCGCTCGACGCCATCACGCGGCACAGCCTTCAGGATGAACTGCTGCGCATCCACCGCGAGACGGGCAAGACCGTGCTGTTCGTCACGCACGACCTGGAAGAGGCGGTGCATCTCGCTGACCGGATCATCGTGCTGGGCGGCAGCCCGGCGCGCATCGTCCAGGACGTGCGCAACGAGCCGGGCCGCGAGAGCGGCGGCTTCCGCGAGCAGGTGGAGCAACTGCGGTCGGGGATCGCGGACAATTACAGCATTTGAGGGTGACGGG